>JBEAUN010000290.1:0-10305 GCA_041161415.1 Pseudomonadota bacterium
TTCATCTCCAGCGCATAACGCGCCGGCCGCGCCGCGCAGTGATTGGTTTCGGTTTGCGGCTTCATGTCCGCGATGTTGATGATGCGCCCCTCGTCATCCAAAAACGCCACCGACAAAGGCAGCAGCGTGTTGCGCATCCACATGCAATGCGTGGCAAGAAATGGAAACACGAACAACATGCCGTGCGAAGGCGGCATGGATTCGCGATTCATGAGGCCCGTTTCGCGGCTGGGCGGATCCGCCGCCACCTCGGCTTCGATGCGATACATGCCAGCAGAAAGCTCGATCAGGCTGCCAGCGGCCTGGGCATGGGAGGCGAGCAGGCTGCTCACCACAAGGAGGCCGATGATGCGGCCAGAGAGAGTTTTATGCATGGAATAGACCTCGAACACGTTGTTGCAGTAGTGAGATTGTCCATCGGCCTTGCAAGGCGACAGCCGATCGAGCCCTCTTCACCGAGCAAAGCGTCACTTGACGCGTTGCATTGCGATCAGCTCGATTGTATGCCCAAGCACAACGATGCTGCGCACCGACACACTGCATTCACTGCGCGCCCCACCACCCCACGCGCGGCGATAAGGCCGCTGGCAGGCTCACTCCTCGGAAGCGCGATCGGAGCGCACCGCTTCATCGATCAGCTTTGACATGCGCTCACCTTCTTCAAGCGACGGGTCGAAGTGAAAGTGAAGCTCCGGCAAGGTGTGGATGTGTATCCGCCGCCCGAGTTCGCGGCGCAGGAATCCCGCCGCACTCGATAACCCTTTTTGCGCCTGCACTGCGCCCTCGCGCCCGGTGAGGCAGGTGAAAAACACCTTGGCGTGGGCGTAGTCGGGCGCAATTTCCACATCGGTGAGCGAGACCATGCCCACCCGCGGGTCCTTCAATTCGAGTTGAATCAGCTCGGATAATTCGCGCCGAATCTGCTCGGCCACACGTTGGCTGCGGGAAAATTCTTTGGGCATGACGATGTCCTAACGGTGGTGGGTTCTGCGCGGGGCGGCCGGCTGCGCGGCTCTTCTCGATGCGGCAGCGGGGTGATGATCGCGTACGGCTTGCGGTGCAGCTGCGCTGCTGGCCGCTTGAGGCTGGCGGGTGCGGGGCGCCGGCAGCTGGCTGGCGGTGGCCGGAAGCGGATTGAGGCGCAGTCCGGCAATCGCCTGCAAGGCGGCCTGCCTGGCAATGGCGCGCAACTCCGGCTCCCTCGCCAGAAGCTGCACCGCGGCAGCATTGTTCTGCACTTGGGCCAAGGTCAGCGGGGTGAAGCCATGCTGATCGATCGCATCGAGGCTTGCGCCTGCACACAGCAACGCCGCCGCCACTTCAAGCCGCGGCAAGCAGACTGCGATGTGCAGTGGCGTGGCGCCATCCATGCGGCGGGCAAAGACGCTCGCACCGCGACTCAGGAGCACCTCCACCACCGCAAGATGCTGGCCAAACACCGCGCGCATCAGCGGTGTCAAGCCCGCCGCATCGCGATGCTCGGTATCGGCACCCTTGTCGAGGATGAGCGTCACCAGATTGACCATGCCGGCAGCAGCCGCCAAGGACAAAGGACGCGCGCCACAGTGGCTCGCCACATCCACTCGCGCACCCTGCGCGATCAAGCGCTGCGCTTCGTCCTCACGCCCGGCGAGCACCGCTTGCATCAGCGGGGTGAAGCCGCCCGCATCCGGTGCATCAAGCGCTTGCAGTGAAACGTTGGGCACAGCACTCACGGGCTGGTGCGCCATGGAATTGGGCAGCGGGGGTGGCAGGCGAAGACTTGGCGTATTTTTCATGGTGGATTGGAAAAGGGTCAAAAAAGATCACCGCTGTTGTTGTAGCGCCGCGAGCAGTAAGCGCACCGCCTCGCGATTGCCGGCCTGCGCGGCGAGCCGCACTGGGGTGAGCCCACCAGGGCCCTTATCTTCAGGGGAAGCGCCGTGGTCGAGCAGCAATTTCAGCACATCGTTGTGTTGATCCAAAATGGCCGTGTGCATGGCGCTCATGCCGGCCTTGTCATGCTCATCACGCGGCACACCCGCTTGCAAGAGCAGCGACACGGAGAGCATATCACCGGAATTCGCCGCCGCGATGAGCGGCGTGACACCGTCATGGTCGCGCACATCCAGCCGCACACCTTTCGCAATGAGCGCCCTCAGCACGTCATGCTTACCATGTCGCGCGGCCCACAGCACCGGCGAGCCTCTCGCGAAATCGCGCGCTTCCAGATTGGCGCCGGCCGCGATCAGCCGCTGGACCACAAGCAGTGAGCCCAAGCACGCAGCCCAGGAAAGCGGCGAGCAGCCCATGTCGTCCAGACTCTCGGTATTGGCGCCCTTGTCGAGCAACCAGCCCACTGCATCGAGATTGCCGGCCACCGCAGCGGCATGCAGGGGTGTCCAGCCAAAATCCGCACGATCTGCGAGGCTGCGGCGTTTTTTGTGAATCAGGCTCATCACCTCGATGTGGCCGCGCTGGCTTGCCACATGCAGGGGCATCAGCCCCATTTGACTGCGTGCGCAGACATCTGCACCGCGCTTGATGAGCAGTGCGGTCACTTCGGCATGTCCTTCATTGGCGGCGAAGTGCAGTGGCGTCGTGTTTTCGTCGTTGCGCGCGTTGGGCGAGACGCCGCCGTCGATCAGATCCTTCGCCAGGGCCGCGAGGCCCGAGATCGCCGCCATGTGTAGCACTGTGGTCCCGGAGTTGGTCGTGGCGGTGATATCCGCGCCCGCCTCGATCAGTATTCGCGCCACCTCCAGCCGCCCTTCACGCGCGGCAAGGTGCAAGGCAGTGGTGCCGTTGGGTGTGCAGGCTTGCACATCCGCGCCGAGGCTTAACAGCCGCTGCACCGACTCGCGGTGCCCCATCGTGGCCGCCAGTAGCAAGGGCGTGCCGCCCTGCGGACCGCGCGCATTCACATCACCCGCCTCGGCAACCAGCTCATCGAGCGCATCAAAACGGTTCTCAAATACCGCCTCAAA
This sequence comes from Pseudomonadota bacterium, assembly GCA_041161415.1. Taxonomy (GTDB): domain Bacteria; phylum Pseudomonadota; class Gammaproteobacteria; order Burkholderiales; family Rhodocyclaceae; genus JBEAUN01. The sequence continues at coordinate 2,967 of JBEAUN010000290.1, forward strand.
GAGCGCTACTTTTTCGGGCACGGCTTCGCCATCGTGCACACACTGCCCTTCTTTCGCGCCTGACGAGGGGCTCAATGGTTCGACTGAATTCAGCGAATCATGTTTCCCATAAAGCAATTCGAGCAACACCACCGGCAGCATGCGACCGAAGCGGCGCACACCGCTGCGAGGTCCGCTCCGCGAAGTGCACGCCGCCAGCAAGGCCTGATTAGAGGCCGACATTTCTTCCGTGGCCACCCGCAACGGAGCGCTGCCGGCCGCCCGGCGCAGTTGGCTGCGCAATCTGGCTGCCGGCGAGCTTTCCAGCATCTGATCAAAGGTGGATTGGCCGATCGCCAGCGCACGTGAAAAATCTCGAGCGAACTCATCATGCTCATTCAAGGAGCTCATCGACCCCGAGGTACTGGGCTCGCTACCTGACGACGGTACGCGGGCAAAGCGATCCACGTTCGAAGGGACTCTCATCTCACACACTCGCTACAAAAACAGATTCACAAAACGAAGATCGGTTTCGGGCAACGCAGCCTAAGCGTTCTGCTGCGACTCCGCCTCGCGCAAAGCCTCCAGCACCCGCACATCGCCTGCAAAAAAAGCGTGGTCGTTGGGTAGAACGCCAAAGCTGTCCCGCACATGTAGCAAAGCACCTCGGGCGAGCAGCAGCCTGATCATGGCCACCTTGCGCGCAGCCACTGCGGTATGCAGTGGGGTGCTGCCGCAGGGGGCGCGGCGATTGGGCGACACGCCGCGATCGAGCAGAAATTGGGTGCTGTAGAGTCGGCCGCGCGAAATCGCCACGGCGAGCGCATCCATACCGCGATGATCATAGGCTTCAAGTTGTGCGCCGGATTGCCACAGCATCTTCATCACGCTCACCGAATCGGAGCTCGCGGCGTAATGCAAGGGCGCTGCGCCACTGAAATCCTGCGCATTCGGATTGGCGCCCGCGGATGTCAAGGTGAAGGCGATATGCCATCTGCCGGCCGCCGCAGCGACATGCAATGGCGTGAGGCCTGAGAGGTCAGCCAGATTCGCATTGGCTCCCGCGCGCACCAAGAATTTCACCGCCTCGGCCTGACCGGCATGGACTGCGCAGAGCAGAGGGGTTTTTCCGGTGCTGTCGCGTTGATCGACATCGATCCCCTTGCGAAGAAAAAAAGCGATCAACGATAGATTACCCAGCCCGGCCGAGCAGTGCAGCGGGTTCATGGTCTTGATCATTTGTTCCTTGAGGTTCGCCTCGCTGAGTTCAACGCGAGAGGGACGCTCGATGAGGCCCGGCGTGAGCGAAAAATCACGCAGCCGGCTGGAGGTCATGAAGGCCTGGTTGGAAAGCCACGCACGCAGACGGCTGGCTTCGGGGGTATCGCGGGGCGGCCAGTGGCTGCCATTCCCTGGATTGAATTCATCAGAATCGCCCGAATGCGACGGGCCGTGGCGATCGCGAGGGGCCGCTTGCAGGCTGCGTGATTGGGGACGGTCGGGACGGGTCAGCGTTGCGCCGGAAAAAGCGGGAGCCCGATTGGGCAAAAAAACGGACTGCATGATCGACACACTTCAAAGTTTCGGGTGATGAAATTGACAACTCAACGCAGGGCTATGGAAAGCCCGCAGAGTCGCCGCCTGCAAGCCAAATGCGCGAACGACGACATATCTCCCGCAGGACGCGCATTGTGCATGTGGTCTGGAAGAAAAGGGCAATGAAATACGGCACCGCCAGGGCGACGACGCGCCAAAGCATCACGGCCCGGCGCCGATCAAAAGCAGTGGGCGGGTACCGGCCAGCTTGGCCTATTCCCGCCCGACCGACAGCGGCGCTCAAGGAGCCGCCATCCGCTGCGCTTTACAAACTGCGCGCCACTTCCTCGATCTCGAAGACCTCGAGTTGATCGCCGACCTGGATGTCATTGAAGCGCTTCAACGACAAGCCGCACTCGAAATTGCTCTTCACTTCCTTGACGTCATCCTTGAAGCGCTTGAGCGAATCGAGCTCGCCGGTGTGGATCACCACGTTGTCGCGCAGCACCCGCACTTGCGAATTGCGCTTCACCAGGCCATCGAGCACATAGCAGCCGGCGATGGTGCCCACTGAGGAAAGCTTGAACACCTGACGCACTTCCACCAGGCCGATCGCTTTTTCCTTTTTCTCGGGCGAAAGCATGCCGGAGAGCGCGGCTTTGATCTCATCGACGGCGTCGTAGATGATGTTGTAGTAGCGAATATCCACGCCGAAGCTTTCAGCGAGCTTTCTCGCGCCGGCATCGGCGCGGGTGTTAAAGCCGATGATCACTGCCTTGGAGGCCTGGGCAAGATTGACATCCGACTCGCTGATGCCACCCACCGCGCCATGCAAAATCGCCACGCGGACTTCTTCGGTTGAGAGCTTGTTGAGCGCGTGGACCAGCGCTTCCTGCGAGCCTTGCACATCGGCTTTGACGATGAGGGCGAGCGTTTTGACTTCGCCTTCCTTCATCGATTCCATCATGTTTTCAAGCTTGGCCGCCTGCTGCTTGGCCAGCTTCACATCACGGAATTTACCCTGACGGAAGAGCGCCACTTCACGGGCCTTGCGCTCGTCGTTCAAAGCCAGCGCGTCATCACCGGCAGAGGGCACATCGGTGAGCCCCAGGATCTCCACCGGAATGGAGGGCCCCGCTTCTGCAATCTGCTTACCATTTTCATCGAGCATGGCGCGCACACGGCCGAAGGTGGCACCCGCCAGCACCACATCGCCACGACGCAGTGTGCCTTGTTGCACCAGCATGGTAGCCACCGGGCCACGGCCCTTGTCGAGACGCGCTTCGATGATGAGGCCCTTGGCCGGTGTATCCACCGGCGCAGTGAGCTCCAGCACTTCCGCCTGCAGCAACACGGCTTCGAGGAGATCATCAATGCCCTGCCCGGTGCGGGCCGAAACATTCACGAACATCGCCTCGCCGCCGTAAGCTTCAGGCAGCACGCCTTCGGCCACCAGCTCTTGCGTGACGCGGTCGGGGTTGGCCTCGGGTTTGTCGATCTTATTGACTGCCACCACGATCGGCACACCTGCGGCCTTTGCATGGTGGATGGCTTCTTTGGTTTGCGGCATGACGCCGTCATCCGCGGCCACCACCAGAATGACAAGGTCAGTCGCCTTGGCGCCGCGGGCGCGCATGGCGGTAAAGGCCTCGTGGCCCGGGGTGTCGAGGAAGGTCACCATGCCCCGGCCGGTTTCGACGTGATAGGCGCCAATATGCTGGGTGATGCCACCCGCCTCGCCATGCGCCACACGGGTGGAGCGGATGTAGTCGAGCAGCGAGGTCTTGCCGTGGTCGACGTGACCCATCACCGTGACCACTGGTGCGCGCGGCAGGGCCGGCACATCCTTGTGAACAGCTTCGGATTCCGCAAGCAGCGCATCGGGGTCATCGAGCTTGGCCGCCTTGGCGAGATGGCCCATTTCCTCAACCAGAATCATCGCGGTTTCCTGGTCGAGCACTTGGTTGATGGTGCACATCTGGCCGAGCTTCATGAGGGCCTTGATGAGCTCCGCTGCCTTGAGCGACATGCGGTGGGCGAGATCCGCCACCGTGATTGTTTCGGGCACCACCACTTCGCGCACCACGGGCTCGGCCACCGCCACCGGGGCGGCTTCTGCGCCGCGATGGTGATTGCGTGACTTGCCGCCGGCGCCGCGCCAGCCGGTGCTGGACGCTGCATCAGCCCCGCGGGTTTTAATAGCGCGACGTTTGGCATTATCGTCCTGCCAGCTACCACGCTTTTCACCGACGGCCTCCTTGGCCGGGGCTTTGGCGGGGCGATGCAGCGTACCGCTCGGCCCCGGTGCAGCCGGAGTGGCCGCGGGCGAGGCAGCCGCTTGGGCTGCTTCGGCTTCTTTGCGCGTGCGCTCTTCGGCAAGCTCACGGGCGCGGCTTTCCCGATCCTGTTTGGCTTTGAGTTCTGCGGCTTGGTAGGCCAGAAGATTGGAGTGGCGACGGGCTTCTTCTTCGCGACGGGCGGCCTCTGCCGCGCTGATCACCGAGCGCACCGCACGCTTTTGCGTGGGTGCCTGGCCCGCTGCAGGGGCACCCGCTTGGGCAGCGGGCTGAATCGGCTTGGCCGGTGAGCCAGGGCCAGCGCCAGCGGGCGCGCTCGCCGCCTCGGGCTTCTTCGGCGCGGCTTCTTTGGCGGATGCCGCTGCGGCCTTTGCAGGCTCGGCTTTCGCGGGCTCCGCTTTCGCTGGTTCAGAAAGGGCTTCGACAGCAGGTTTGGCCGCAGCCTCGCTCGCGGCTTCCACCGCGGGGGCGGGGGCTTCCGGCTCGCTAGGCGTTACCGCCGCCTCCACACTCACCGGCGCAACAACAGCCGCTGCCGGGGCTTCGACGGGGCCTTCGACGGGCGCAACAACCTCCGCGACCACAGGGGCTTCCGCCACCGCAGCACTCACTGCCACAGCAGGCACTTCAACCTCGGGCGCAGTGCCAGTCGCAGCCTCGCTCGCTGGGGTGGCGGCCTTTTGTGGCGCAGCCGGCGCCTTGGCAGCAGCAGCTTCGGTCGCACCTTCCTCGCGCTTCACCAACACCCGCTTCTTGCGCACTTCCACCTGAATGGTGCGCGCCTTGCCACTCGAGTCGGATTTCTTGATCTCGGTGGTTTCCTTGCGGGTCAGCGTGATCTTGGTTTTGGCCGGGGCTTCAGCCTGGCCGTGGCTGCGACGAAGATAATCGAGCAGGCGGCTTTTATCCTGCTCAGAGAGCGTGTCACTCTCGCCTGCTTTCCTGACGCCTGCTTTTTGCAGTTGTTCGAGCAGCACGGCCGCGGGCATTTTGAGCTCGCTTGCAAATTCCATCACGCTGTTTGGTGCCATAGGTGATCCTCAGGTGCTACCTGCAATTACTGAAACCAATGCTCGCGCGCCTTGCTAATCAGGGCGACGGCACGGTCGTGTTCAATTCCGGTCATGTCAATGAGCTCGTCGGTGGCAAGATCAGCGAGATCATCGCGGGTCTTCACCGCCGCCCGGGCGAGCTTGGCGGCGAGCTCGCGGTCCATGCCTTCAAGACCCAGGAGATCCTCGGCGACATTTTCTAACTGCTCTTCGACGTTGATCGCCTCGGTGAGCAGCACATTACGCGCCCGATTGCGCAGCTCATTGACCGTCTCTTCATCGAAGGCTTCGATTTCGAGCATTTCATTGATCGGCACATAAGCGACTTCTTCCACCGTGGAGAAGCCTTCATCGATGAGGATATTCGCCACTTCCTCATCCACATCCAGCTTCTCCATGAAGAGGCTGCGAATGGCGCCGTGTTCTTTTTCGCTCCGCTCACGCGATTGCGATTCGGTCATCAGGTTGATCGTCCAGCCGGTAAGCTCGGAGGCCAAACGCACGTTCTGCCCCGCGCGGCCGATGGCGATCGCAAGGTTGTCCTCATCGACCACCACATCCATGCTGTGCGAATCTTCATCCACCACGATCGAGCTCACTTCAGCGGGCGAGAGCGCGCCCACCACAAACTGCGCCGGGTCTGGCGACCAGAGGATGATATCCACCCGCTCGCCGCCCAATTCGTTGGTCACCGCCTGCACCCGGGAGCCGCGCATGCCGACACAGGTGCCGATCGGGTCAATGCGGGCGTCTTTGGCCTGCACCGCGATCTTGGCGCGCACGCCTGCGTCGCGCGCGGCGGATTTGATTTCCAAAAGGCCATTTTCAATTTCCGGCACTTCAAGCTCAAAGAGCTTGATGATGAATTCCGGCGCAGTGCGGGAAAGAATAATCTGCGGCCCGCGTGCGGTGCGATCGACGCGCAGCAAAAACGCACGCACCCGGTCGCCCACCCGGAGATTTTCTTTGGGGATCTGCTGATCGCGCGGCAGCACCGCTTCAAGCCGGCCGGCTTCGACGATGCAATTGCCACGCTCGATACGCTTGATCGAGCCATTGACGATAAATTCGCGGCGCTCGAGGAAGTCAGCCAGAATCTGCTCGCGTTCGGCGTCACGGATTTTCTGCAGAATCACCTGCTTGGCAGCCTGCGCGCCGATGCGGCCGAATTCAATGGCTTCAAGGGGCTCTTCAACATAATCGCCCACCTGCACATCGGGCAGCTCTTCGCGGGCATCGATGAAGCCCATTTGCTGCTCGTCATCGGTGACTTCTTCATCCGGCAGCACCAACCAGCGGCGGAAGGCTTCGTAATCGCCGGTGTCGCGGTCGATGGCAACACGCACATCGGCGCTGTCATTGATGCGTTTTTTGGTGGCGGAGGCCAGGGCCGATTCGAGCGCGGCGAAGACGATCTCCTTGCTCACGTTTTTTTCTCTGGCCAAGGCATCCACCAGCAACAGAATCTCGCGGCTCATCAAGAACTCCTGCAACTAAGAATCAAAATTTGACAACCAGACGCGCTTTGTCGATCTGGTCGAATTCAAACTCACGCAGCCCGGTGGCCGTCTCAAGGCACACCTTGCCCTCGGCCACCCCCTTCAAAACCCCGGTGAAATTGCGCTGCCCAGCCACAGGCACTCGCACGCGGATCTGCGCTTCCTCACCCACAAAACGCTCGAAATGCGCAGGGCGCGTGAGCGGCCGATCCAGCCCCGGGGACGAAATCTCCAGGCGGTCGTAATCGATATTTTCCACCGCAAAAAGCCGTGTGAGCTGATTGCTCACCAGGGCGCAGTCTTCGACATTCACCGGCCGCCCGGCTTCTGCCGTGCAATCCATGAAGACGCGAATCAGCCTCCCCCGCGGGGAGAGCTCGATATCCACCAGCTCATAGCCCATGCCGGTGACGGTCTCTTCAATGATCGACGCTATGTTCATTCTCGAAATACAAATAAAAAGTGGGCGCGAAGCCCACCTCAATAACCACTTGCTGTGTGACTGCCGGGGCTGCGATTACCTACGCAAGCACCTCCCCCGACCAGGCGACAGAGTATATCAGCGCAAGGCCTCACTTCACAACCAGTTGCGCCTTGCCCGAATTGCCTCAAATTAAAAGTAACCCGAGGGGGTAGCCAAAAAGGATCGCTGCCTCAAATTGTTGGTAACCGAAGCAATCTGGGTTATCGACATGGGAAAGCAGGAAAAGGTAGCCTATCTGAAGGCCATCAGGGGCCGCTACAAGAAGGCAGATCGCGCTGGCAAGGGGAAGATACTGGACGAGTTTTGCGCCGTATGTGGTTACGCGCGCAAGTACGCTCTTCGGTTACTGAACCGAGCCGAGCGCAAGGTTGCGGTGGCCAAGCCGGGCCGCCCCTCACGCTACGCCCGGGAAGAGATCATGACGCCGCTGCGTGCGATCTGGCTGGCCACCGATCAGATGGCCTCCAAGCGTCTGGTGTCGGCCTTGCCCCT
>JBEAUN010000193.1:0-16216 GCA_041161415.1 Pseudomonadota bacterium
AGCACGGTGATGGATGCCGCCAACAAGGTCGGCACCTACATCCCGCATTTTTGTTACCACAAGAAACTGTCCATCGCGGCCAACTGCCGCATGTGCCTGGTGGAAGTCGAAAAGGCGCCCAAGCCGCTTCCCGCGTGCGCCACTCCTGTTACAGCCGGCATGAAAGTCAAAACTCACTCCGATCTCGCCGTCAAGGCGCAGAAAGGCGTGATGGAATTCCTGCTCATCAACCACCCGCTTGATTGCCCAATCTGCGACCAAGGCGGCGAATGCCAGCTGCAAGACCTCGCGGTGGGCTACGGCCAAAGCGGCTCGCGCTTTGCCGAAGAAAAGCGCGTGGTGCTGAATAAAAACTTGGGCTCGCTTATTTCGACCGACATGACGCGCTGTATCCACTGCACCCGCTGCGTGCGCTTCGGCCAGGAAATCGCCGGCGTGATGGAGCTGGGCGTGGCCAATCGCGGCGAGCATTCCGAGATCATGCCGTTCATCTCGAAGACCGTGGATTCCGAGCTCTCGGGCAACATGATCGATCTGTGCCCCGTGGGCGCGCTCACCAGCAAGCCGTTCCGCTTCTCCGCCCGCACCTGGGAGCTCTCCCGCCGCAAATCAGTGAGCCCGCATGACAGCCTGGGCGCCAACCTGATCGTGCAAGTCAAGCACGATGAAGTCAAACGCGTGTTGCCGCTCGAAAACGAAGACGTCAACGAGTGCTGGATTTCCGACAAAGACCGCTTCTCCTACGAAGCGCTCAACAGTGAAGACCGCCTCACCCGCCCGATGATCAAACAAGGCGGGCAGTGGCGTGAAGTCGAATGGCAAACCGCCATCGAATACGCCGCCCATGCGTTAAAGCATGTCAGCACCGAGCATGGCGCCGATGCGCTCGCCGCACTTGCCTCGCCCCACAGCACCCTTGAAGAGCTCTACCTCGCCCAAAAACTCCTGCGCGGCTTAGGCTCGGACAACATCGATCATCGCCTGCGCCAAAGCGATTTCCGCGCAGACGGCAAGCGTGCCGGCGCGCCTTGGCTTGGCACCTCGATCAGCGACTTCGCACAGCTTGATCGCGTGTTGATTGTCGGCAGCTTCCTGCGCAAAGACCACCCACTGCTCGCCCAGCGCCTGCGCCAATCGGCCAAGCGCGGCACGCAGGTGAGCGTCATTCATCCCACCACGGATGAGCTCCTCATCAATACGCACACCCGCATCAAAGCCTCGCCCACTCAGCTCATCGCCGCCACCGCAGAAGTGCTCAAGGCCTTGGCCGAGATCAAAGGCGCGAGCGTTGATGCCAGTGTGGCCGCGCTCATGGGCGTGCCCGTCAGCCCCGAAGCCCGCCGCATCGCGCAGAGCTTGGCCTCTGGCGAGCGCGCGGGCGTGTTCCTTGGCAACCTCGCCACCGCGCACCCCGAAGCCAGCACGCTCGCGCTTCTTGCTCAAGAGATCGCCCGCATCGCCGGCGCCGTGTGCGGCACTTTGGGTGAAGCAGCCAATTCCGTAGGCGCCTATCTCGCCGGGGCCGTGCCAAAACAATCCGGCAATGCAGCAAACCTGATCGCCGCTTCGCGCAAGGCTTACCTGCTGCTCAATGCCGAGCTCGAAGATTTCGCCGAACCGCAAGCCACCCGCGCTGCCCTGGCGGCCGCCGAGACGGTGATCGCGCTCACGCCCTTCAAGAATGCAGCGCTCGATTACGCGGATGTCATCCTGCCGATCGCGCCCTTCACCGAGACCTCCGGCACCTTCGTGAACACCGAAGGCCGCGCACAAAGCTTCCATGCCGTGTGCAAACCGTTGGGCGAAACGCGCCCGGGCTGGAAGGTGCTGCGTGTGCTGGCCAATCTGCTCGCGCTCCCCGGTTTTGATTTCGACAGCACCGAAGCGGTGAAAGCCGAAGTCTTGGGCACAGGCGAGATTGCCAGCCGCTTGAATAACCGCACCGAAGGCCTTACCGCCAGTGTGCCCGCAGCCCCCGCTGGCATCGAGCGCATTGCCGATGTGCCGATCTACTTCGCCGACCCACTCGCCCGCCGCGCCCCGAGCCTGCAAAAAGCTGCCGACGCCAAGGCGCCCACCTTGCGCATTCCCGGCCCGCTGGCCGCGCAACTGGGCCTGCAAGAAGGCGCCAGCGCGCGCGTGAAAAGCGGGGCAGGGGAGGTCTGCTTGCAAGTCGAAATCGATGACGCCGTGGCATCGGGCTGCGCCCGCATTGCCGGCGCCCACGCCAGCACCGCCGCGCTGGGCGCGCTCTTTGGCAATCTCACCCTGGAGCGTGCGTAATGGAGTTCATCAACACCTTGATCGCCCCCGTCGCCAACCTTTTCGGCCCCGCCTGGCCGGTGGTGTGGACGCTCCTTAAAATCATCGTCATCATCGCCCCGCTGATGGGCGCTGTGGCGTATCTTACGCTCGCCGAGCGCAAGGTGATCGGCTACATCCAGGTTCGTATCGGCCCCAATCGTGTCGGCCCCATGGGCCTGTTGCAGCCGGTGGCAGACGGCTTGAAGCTTCTCTTCAAGGAAGTCATCGTCCCCAGCCAAGCCTCCAAGGCGCTCTTCATCGCCGCGCCGATTCTCTCGCTCATGCCCGCGCTGGCCGCCTGGGCGGTGGTGCCGTTTTCCCAAAACATGGTGCTCGCCAATATCGACGCCGGCATGCTCTACATCATGGGCATCACCTCGATGGGCGTGTATGGCGTGATCATCGCCGGCTGGGCTTCCAATTCCAAATACGCCTTTCTGGGCGGTGTGCGCGCCGCAGCGCAAATCGTAAGCTACGAAATCGCTATGGGCTTTGCCATCGTGGTGGTGCTCATGGTGTCCGGCAGCCTCAACCTCAATGACATCGTGCTCGGCCAAAACAAAGGCCACTTTGCCGACATGGGGTTGGGCTTCCTGTCCTGGAATTGGCTGCCGCTGTTGCCCATTTTTATCATCTATTTCATCAGCGGCGTGGCAGAAACCAACCGCGCGCCCTTCGACGTGGTCGAAGGCGAATCCGAAATCGTGGCCGGCCACATGGTGGAATACTCCGGCATGGCCTTCGCGCTGTTTTTCCTGGCCGAATACGCCAACATGATTTTGATCTCGGCACTCGCCGCCACCATGTTCCTCGGTGGCTGGCTCTCGCCGGTCGGGTTTTTGCCAGATGGCCTGCATTGGCTCGCCGCCAAGATGGCCTTGCTGCTGTTCTTTTTCCTGTGGTTCCGCGCCACCTTCCCGCGCTTCCGCTATGACCAGATCATGCGTCTGGGCTGGAAGATCTTCATCCCGCTCACGCTAGTGTGGCTGGTGGTGGTCGGCGTGTGGATGATGTCGCCGCTGAATATCTGGAAGTAAGGAAGACTCATGGGTGCTAAAGATCTCGCCAGTGCATTGCTGCTCAAAGAGTTGGTCAAGGGCCTCGCGCTCACGGGCCGGCATTTGTTCTCGCGCAAAATCACCGTCCAGTTTCCGGAAGAAAAAACGCCGCAGTCGCCGCGCTTCCGTGGGCTCCACGCGTTGCGCCGTTATCCCAACGGCGAAGAGCGCTGCATCGCCTGCAAGCTCTGCGAAGCGGTCTGCCCGGCGCTCGCCATCACCATCGATTCCGAACAGCGCGAAGACGGCACCCGCCGCACAACGCGTTATGACATCGACCTCACCAAATGTATTTTCTGCGGCTTCTGCGAAGAAGCCTGCCCGGTGGATGCGATCGTGGAAACCCGCGTGTTCGAGTATCACGGCGAAAAGCGCGGCGATCTGTATTACACCAAGCAAATGTTGCTCGCAGTCGGCGATAAATACGAATCGCAAATCGCCCGCGACCGTGAAGCCGACGCCAAATACCGCTGATATCGCCAATCGAGTCCCACACGGATAACAACATCGCCCACGGCCCCGATCGAGACCTACATGGATTTCAAGACTTTCGTGTTCTACGCCTTTTCGGCGATTTTGATCATTGCTTCGCTGCGCGTCATCACCGCCCGCAATCCGGTGCATGCCGCGCTTGCTTTGGTGGTCGCCTTCTTCACCGCCGGCGGGCTGTGGATGCTCTTGCAGGCCGAGTTTCTCGCCATCTCCCTGGTGCTGGTGTATGTAGGCGCGGTGATGGTGCTTTTCCTTTTTGTGGTGATGATGCTCGACATCAACATCGAGCGCCTGCGCCAAGGTTTCTGGGCGAATCTGATTCCCGGCATCTTCGTGGGCGGCACCTTGTTTTTTGAAATGGCGATGGTGCTCACCGCCAAATATTTCGACGCCCAATCCCTGCCGGAGCCGCTGCCCCAGCCGGGCTTGAGCAACACCCGCGAGCTGGGTCGCGTGCTCTACACCGATTATGTGCTGCCCTTTGAATTGGCCGCCGTCATCCTGCTGGTGGCGATCATTGCCGCGATTGCGCTCACCATGCGAAAGCGCGAAGGCGTGCGTCGTCTCGACCCCGCGGTCCAAGTCGCCGTCAAGGCCAGAGACCGACTGCGCATGGTCTCCATGCCGAGCGAAAAAGAATAACCCCACCCAAGCCGACCCCCCCCATGACAACGCTCTCGCTTTCCCATTATTTGGTCGTCGCTGCGCTGCTCTTTGCCATCAGCGTGGTGGGGATATTCCTCAACCGCAAAAATCTCATCGTGCTGCTGATGGCCATCGAGCTCATGCTGCTCGCGGTGAACATGAATTTCATCGCCTTCTCGCATTATCTGGGCGATAACGCGGGCCAGGTCTTCGTGTTCTTCATCCTGACAGTCGCCGCCGCTGAATCCGCCATTGGTCTGGCGATTCTGGTCGTGCTGTTCCGCAATCTGCGCACCATCCATGTCGACGACCTCGACACGCTGAAGGGCTGACCCCACCATGGATCTCAAATCACTCGCACTTCTCGTGGCCTTGGCCCCGCTGGCGGGCGCGGCCATCGCCGGTTTGTTCTGCCGTGTTTTGCCCCGCGCCGTGGCGCACACCGTCACCATCCTGGGTGTGGCGATTGCCTTCATCGGCTCGGTATTGGTGTTCCAGCAAGTCAATGCTGGCGCCTCGCTCAATGAAGACCTCTACATCTGGGCCAGCAGCGGCGAGCTTAAATTCGCCGTGGGCTTTTTGATCGACAAACTCACCGTGATGATGATGCTGGTGGTCACCTTCGTCTCGCTGATGGTGCACCTCTACACCGTGGGCTACATGGCGGAAGACCCCGGCTACAACCGCTTCTTCAGCTACATCTCGCTCTTCACCTTCAGCATGCTGATGCTGGTGATGAGCAATAACTTCGTGCAGCTTTTCTTCGGTTGGGAAGCCGTTGGCCTGGTGTCGTATCTCCTCATTGGCTTCTGGTACAAGCGCCCCACCGCGATCTACGCCAACTTGAAGGCCTTCCTCGTTAATCGCGTGGGGGATTTTGGCTTCCTGCTCGGCATCGGGCTCATCGCCTCCTACACCGGCACCCTCAATTACGCCGAAGTCTTCGCCCGCGCCAATGATCTCGCTGCCACCACCATCACCTTGTTCGAAGGCCATGATTGGTCGGTGCTCACGGTGATTTGCATTTGTCTTTTCATCGGCGCGATGGGCAAATCCGCCCAAGTGCCGCTGCATGTCTGGCTGCCCGACTCCATGGAAGGCCCGACCCCGATCTCAGCCCTCATCCACGCCGCCACCATGGTGACGGCCGGCATCTTCATGGTCACCCGCATGTCGCCGCTTTTCGAGCTCTCCGATGTGGCCTTGAGTTTCGTGCTGGTGATCGGCGCCACCACGGCGCTCTTCATGGGTTTCCTGGGCATCATCCAAAACGACATCAAGCGCGTGGTGGCTTACTCCACGCTCTCGCAGCTGGGCTACATGACGGTGGCGCTGGGCGCCTCGGCGTATTCCGCCGCGGTGTTCCACCTCATGACCCACGCGTTTTTCAAAGCGCTGTTATTCCTGGGCGCCGGCTCGGTGATCATGGGCTGCCACCACAACCAGGACATCCGCTACATGGGTGGGCTCGCCAAGAAGATGCCGATCACCTGGATCACCTCGCTCATCGGCTCGCTGGCGCTCATCGGCACCCCGCTGCTGGCAGGTTTCTACTCCAAGGATTCGATCATCGAAGCCGTGGCCTTGAGCCACATTCCCGGTGCCTCCTACGCTTATTTCTGCGTCATGGCCGGGGTTTTCGTCACCGCCTTTTATTCATTCCGCATGTATTTCCTGGTGTTCCATGGCAAGCCGCGCTGGGATGAGCTGCCCCATGATGATCACCACCACGACGCCCATGACGACCACTACGGCGGTGAGCCGCATGAGTCCCCCTGGGTGGTGTGGCTGCCGCTGGTGCTGCTGGCGATTCCCTCGGTGGTGATCGGCTTTATCGGCATCGGCCCGATGCTGCATGGCGATTGGTTTGGCAGCGCGGTGGTGATCAACGCCGAGGCTCACCCGGCCATGAAGCACCTCACTGAAGAATTCCACGGGCCCATTGCCATGGCGCTGCACGCCTTCTCCACGCTGCCCTTCTATCTTGCCCTGGCAGGCGTGGCGCTCGCGTGGTTCTTCTACATGAAGCGCACCGACATCCCGGCCAAAATTCAAGCCGCTGTGCAGCCGCTCTACACGCTCTTGGACAACAAATACTACTTCGACAAATTCAACGAAGCCTTCTTCGCGGGCGGCTCGCGGCTCCTGGGTAAAGGTCTGTGGCGGGCAGGGGATCAGGCGACCATCGATGGCGTCATGGTCAATGGCAGCGCCCGGCTGGTGGGCTGGTTCGCCCAGGTGGTGAGATTGGTGCAATCGGGCCAGCTGTATTTTTATGCCTTCGCCATGATCACCGGGCTTTTGCTCCTGCTGATCAAATTCAACAACATTTAATGCGCCCCACCCGATAGACCGCGCCACGCCGCAAACGGAAAAACAACATGACGGGAATGCCACTTCTTAGCTACGCAATCTGGTTGCCGATCATCGGCGGCTGCCTCGTGCTTGCCACCGGGGATGATCGCCGCGCCGCCATCGCTCGGGTGTTGGCGCTCATCACCGCCGCAGCCGGCTTCCTCGTCACACTGCCCTTGTATCTGGATTTCGACACCACCACCGCAGCCATGCAATTTGTCGAGCGCGCGCGCTGGATTCCGCGCTTTAACATCACGTATTTCCTGGGCGTCGATGGCATTTCCATGCCCTTTGTCATTCTCAATGCCTTCATCACCCTCATTGTGGTGATCGCCGGCTGGCGGGTGATTGAAGAAAAAGTCGCGCAATACATGGCGGCCTTCCTCATTATGTCCGGGCTTCTAAATGGCATTTTCTGCGCGCTCGATGCGGTGCTGTTTTACGTCTTTTTTGAAGCCTCCCTCATCCCGCTTTATCTCGTGATTGGCGTGTGGGGCGGGGCCAATCGAGTGTATGCCGCAATCAAGTTTTTCCTCTACACCCTGGCCGGCTCCTTGCTGATGCTGGTGTCGCTGCTGTGGCTCTTTAATGTCTCCGGGGGCACCTTCAGCATTCTTGATTGGCACGATCTCAAGATCGACATGACCGCGCAGAAGCTCATCTTCCTCGCCTTCTTCGCGTCCTTTGCGGTCAAAGTGCCGATGTGGCCGGTGCACACCTGGCTGCCCGACGCCCACGTCGAGGCCCCCACCGGCGGCTCGGTGGTGCTGGCGGCGATTGGCTTGAAGCTGGGGGCCTATGGCTTCCTGCGTTTCTCGCTGCCCATCGCGCCGGATGCAAGCCACTTCTTCGCGCCCTTCATCATCGCCTTGTCGCTGATCGCGGTGATCTACATCGGCTTTGTGGCCCTGGTGCAAACCGACATGAAAAAGCTGGTGGCCTATTCCTCCATCTCGCACATGGGCTTTGTCACGCTCGGCTTTTTCATCTTCAACCCACTGGGCGTGGAAGGCGCCTTGGTGCAGATGATCTCTCACGGCTTTGTCTCCGGCGCCATGTTCTTGTGCATCGGTGTGCTCTATGACCGCATGCACAGCCGCCAGATCGCCGATTACGGCGGCGTGGTGAACACCATGCCGAAATTCGCTGCGCTGTTTTTGCTCTTCGCCATGGCCAATGCCGGCCTGCCTGCCACCAGCGGCTTCGTGGGCGAATTCATGGTCGCGCTGGGCGCAGTGCAATTCAATTTCTGGGTGGGCGCCGCGGCTGCCACCACGCTGATTCTGGGCGCCGCCTACACCCTGTGGATGTATAAGCGCGTGATCTTTGGTGATATTGCCAATGAACACGTCGCCGCCCTCACCGACATCACCAAGCGTGAAGGCCTCATCCTGGGTGTGCTGGCTCTGTGCGTGCTCGGCATGGGTCTCTACCCCAAGATCGTCACCGACATCATGCACGCCTCGGTCACTGAACTCCTCAAACACGTCGCCATCAGCAAGCTCTGATCAAATTAGCGCCCAACCTTTAGGCCCAACGATGAACTTTGTGATGCCCAACCTGCCTTTGGCTGCTGCCGAGATTTATGTCCTCTCCATGGCCTGCGTGGTGCTGCTTGCCGATCTTTTCTGGGGCAAGCGGTGCCCGCGTCTGGCCTTCGGGCTCACCCTGATCACCCTGGCCGGCGCGTTTGTGATCACCTTTGGGCTCATGTCGCTCATCGGCGGGCAGGTGGTACCCACCTTCAGCAATATGTATCTGCGCGACCTCATGGGCGATGTGTTGAAGCTTGGGGCCTACATCGCCGTGTTTGCGGTGGTGGTCTATGCTCGCGGGTTTCTGGCAGCCCGAGGCCAGAACAAAGGCGAGTTTTATCTGCTGATCCTGTTCGGGCTGCTCGGTATGATGGTGATGATTACCTCGAATCATTTCCTCACGCTTTACCTGGGCCTCGAGCTGCTTGCGCTGTCGGTCTATGCCCTGGTTGCGCTGGATCGCGACTCTGCCCGTGCCACTGAGGCGGCGATGAAATACTTTGTCCTCGGCGCCTTGGCCTCTGGCTTGCTGCTCTACGGTATGTCGATGATCTATGGCGCCACGGGCACACTCGAGATTTCTGCGATTGCCAAACAAATTAATCAAGGCGCAGCCAATAAGCAGGTGTTGGTGTTCGGCCTGGTATTCCTGATGGCGGGGCTCGCCTTCAAGCTGGGTGTGGCACCTTTCCATATGTGGATTCCGGATGTCTATCACGGTGCGCCCGCGCCCATCGCGCTGTTCATCGCTAGCGCGCCAAAGATTGCGGCCTTTGCGATGGCCATGCGGCTTCTAGTCAGCGGGCTTTTTGAACTGGCAGATCAGTGGCAGTTGATGCTCATGTTTTTGGCCGTGCTTTCATTGGGCTTGGGCAATCTTGCTGCCATCGCACAGACCAACATCAAGCGTATGCTGGGCTATTCCGCGATCTCGCACATGGGCTTCTTGGCGCTTGGGCTTTTGTCCGGCGTGGTCGAGGGGGATGCCCATGGTGCGCTCAATGCTTACAGCTCAGCCATGTTTTACGCGCTCGTTTATGTGGTGATGAGCCTGGCCGCCTTCGGCATGATCGCGCTTATTTCAAAGAGCGGTAAAGAAGCTGAGGAGATCACCGACTTCAAAGGCCTCAATAAACGCAGCCCTTGGCTGGCTGCACTGATGGGGCTGACCCTGTTTTCGATGGCGGGGGTGCCGTTCTTTGTAGGATTCTGGGCAAAACTCTCGGTGCTGCAAGCTACGGTGCAGTCAGGGTATTTGTGGCTTGCAGTCTATGCCGTCATCATGTCCTTGATTGGCGCTTTTTATTACCTTCGCGTCGTCAAGGTCATGTATTTCGACGAGCCAGCTGAATTGACGCCAGTCGGTGGCGGGCTGGATGCGCGGATGCTGATCTCGCTAAATGGTTTGGCGATCGTCGCACTCGGCCTCTTCCCAGAGCAGTTGATGCGGCTTTGCGCGATGTCGATGCTTACATCCTTCTAGATCATGCAGGAAACGCTCATTGCCGCCATTGCCTTGCTCGCGGCCAATGCGCCCTTTGTTTCTCAAAGGGCGTTTTTGTTTTTCCCGCTTCCCCAAAAGCGTCAGCCCAAATCCTTGGGCGTTGCGCTCCTTGAATTGGCGTTGCTTTATCTTGCCACTGGCACCTTTGCCACCCTCCTTGAAATCCGCGCCCACGGCAGCCGCTATCCGCAAAACTGGGAATTCTTTGTGGTCACCCTCTGTCTCTTCGTGGTGGCTGCCTTCCCGGGTTTTGTGTGGCGATATCTGTGGCGCCCGGTCAAATAGGACGCCCCATGACAGCCCACCTGATCGAAGAAACCTTATCCAGCGAGGAAGTCTTCCGCGGCGTGTTCTTTCACATCACCCGTGATCGGGTGCGTCTCTCAGACGGTCATGAAACTGTGCGCGAATATATCAAGCACCCCGGCGCGGTGGCGATCGTTGCGCTCACTGATGCCGGGCAGATCGTCATGGAGCATCAATACCGCCATCCTGTGGGCAAAGTGTTCCTGGAGATCCCAGCCGGTAAGCTCGACCCAGCCGAGCCGCCCCTTGCCTGCGCCCAGCGCGAGCTCCTCGAGGAAACAGGCTACCAAGCCGCCCGCTGGCAGCACCTGGGCACCATTCACCCCTGTATCGGCTATGCCGATGAACACATCGAGATCTTCCTCGCCCGCTCGCTCACCAAAACCGAGCGCCAACTCGATGACGGGGAATTGCTGGATGTGGTCGAGCTTTCATTTGATGGCGTGCTCGCGTCCGTGATGCAAGGCGCGATCACCGACGCCAAGACCATCTCGGCGTTATTTTTCGCCGAGCGGGCCTTGCGGCAGGGCTTCTGATTTCAGGCGCGCCTGGGGTCGTAAATCAGGCCCCGGGTTTTGCGATACAGCCGCATTACTTGCCGCGCGCCGCCTCCCTCCACGCCGCGCACCACCTCCACCCCGCGGGCCTCGAGATACCCCCAGGATTGCGGCGTTACCGGCCCCTCGTCAAACCCTAGCGCCGTGGCATCTTCATAACTCGCCGCACACACAACCCGCCGAATCCCGCTCCACAACACCGCGCCCAGACACATCGCACACGGCTCGCAGGAGCTGAATAACTCAAGCCGCGGCTGGCCCGGCGCGCACAGCGAATAATGCTTCGTTTTCGCCTGCGCCAGCATCAAGGCCATCACCTCGGCATGCAACACCGAGTTCTTAAGCCGCGCCACGGAATTCACGCCAAAAGAAACCGCCTCGCCGCTGTCGGCATCAAAAACAATGGCCCCGAAGGGGCCACCGGTGCCATGCTCCACATTGCTGCGGGCCAGCGAATTGGTCAGCTGCATCTTGGCAGCATCATTGAGGCAAGGGGGGCGGCCACGCGCAAAATCGCCAATCCACTCGGGAAGAGTGATCTCTATATGTGACATGAAAGTGCGTGAGCGATTCATCGGCCGGGCACCCCCTTAAAGTCAATCTAGCGTAAAACTTACCGTGCAAACATATCCCACACATCACAGTGCTCACACCCCAAGCACCGTACCGCCTGCAGACTGCCAAGGAAAACAGGTCATTCCTTTTACGCCGCGCTGCCAAGCGGCCTTGAGCAGCGCATCCACCTCGTCCGGTGTTGTCCCCGCCGGCAGATTCGCCGTCTTCGAAATACCCGCATCGATAAACGGGGCGATGGCTGCCATCATCTCCAAATGCGCCATCAAGGGCAATCCCTCTGTGCTCACGAAGTCAGGAGGCGCCGCCCCCTCGCCGCCCAAGTGCCGCCACAGTCGCCAAGCAAAATTTTCAGCGGGGAAGGCCACGACACCCCCATGCTTCAAGCGCACCCGGCGCACTTGCCTTGCCGCAAACACAGGCTCGATGCCAGCGGAGACATTATCCGCAAACGCAATCGAAATGCTCCCGGTCGGCGCGATCGACAACAGATGCGAATTGCGCAGGCCATGAGCGCGAATCAATCGCCGCAACGCCAGCGGTAGGCGATGCGCAAATCGCCCCGGTGCCAGCACATCCTCAGCGCAGAAAACAGGGTAAGCCCTGCGCTCGATTGCTAGCCGCACCGAGGCCAGATACGCGCGATTACGCATTAGCCTACCCAGCCGTGCAGCAAAGGCCTGGGCTTCGGGAGTGCCATAGCGGAGCCCGAGCATGATGAGCGCATCGGCAAGCCCCGTGATACCAAGCCCGATACGCCGCTTGGCAAGCGCCTCGCGTTGATGCTCCATGAGCGGCCAGGCCGTGGCCGACAGGGTGTTATCCAGCATCCGCACCGCCACCGCCACCAGTTTGCCCAACGCACGCCAATCGAAACACGCCTCGCTCGAAAAAGGCGCACGCACAAACCTTGTTAGATTCAAGGCCCCCAGCACACACGCCCCGAAATCCGGTAGTGGCTGTTCGCCGCATGGGTTGGTCGCCGCAATTTTCTCGCAGGCAAAGAGATTGTTGTCGCGGTTGATGGTGTCAATGAACAACACCCCAGGCTCACCGTGTTTCAACGCGGACGCGACAATCTCGCGCCAGATCGTGGCCGGGCAGGGCGATGACCCCGTTCCATGACCTGCCATCACCGCCTGCATGAAGTCATCCGTGATCGCCACTGAAAGATTGAAATTGGTGAGCCCGCCCGCATCCTTGGCATGAATGAAATCCAGGATCTCCGGGTGATCGCAGCGCAGCACCGCCATCTGGGCACAACGTCTGCAGCCAATCGTTTTCAGCCCCGCACAAGCGGCATTGAATTGCCCGATGGCCGCCACCGGCGCCACCATCCCTGAGAAGTCATACCCCACCCCGCCGCCCATCCCAAGCGTCCGGCAGGCCAAGGCGAGCCCGCGCTCGGGGGGTGCTGCCGGCTGCACAAAGCAATTCACCAGCATCGGCGCCTTGCCTACCCCAGCATTTGCGTTGATGCGACCACCTGGAATGAAACCCGCCATTTGCGCAGCAAAAAAAACCGCTTCCCACCCTCCTCGGCTAGGGGCATCTTCCACCCCGGCCAGGAACCGAGCCACCCGCCGCGCCACATCTTCGATGGTCTGCTCGTCGTCGCGAAGGTAACGCTCGGCCAACACCCGTTTGCTCAAAGGCTGGGCTTCGGGAACGGCAGCACAGGGCGGTAAAACGCCGATCGTCATGGGTTGGATGGCCGTCGAAAGAAGGTGTCGACATAAATATTCAACGCCTTTTCTCGTCAGCTTTTTGAAAATCTGTAACAGCCCGTCTCAGGCCTAAAGGTCGGGTATTTAAAAACAGTTGGTTAGCGAGAAACCCCTCTTGGCACGGTGCCTGCTGAAAACCCGTATGTCGTAAGGCAGTTTTCCTAATGCAATAAGTCAAGAGGGAAGTGATCAATGGAACAGAACCATGCACCTGAGCGTCGGGAACAGGGTCTTACAGAAGCAGACATCGCCCGCCTGATCGAAACCCACGGTCGCAATCTCTATCGCTTCATCCTCAAAAAAGTTCGCAACAGCAGGGACGCCGAAGACATCTACCAAAGCACTCTCTGCGAAGCCTTGCGTGTTCGCGGCACCTTCATGTGGCAATCCAAGCCTGAAACCTGGCTCTGCGGCATCGCCTTCAATCTGGTTCGCAACCATTTTGCCCGATCGGAATCCTTCCGCTACAGCTTCGATTCAGAAGAAATTCTCGACGAAGCCCAGGCTGAGGGCCAAGACCCGGAAGAGATCATCGCCCGCAATCAAATCACCGCAGCCATCGAGCAGCACATCAAAGCCTTGCCGCCGGACATGCATCGCGCACTGTCGCTGGTGGCTGAACATAATCATTCGTATGAAGAAGCAGCCCAGGCCATGGGCGTGCCGGTGGGCACGGTGCGCTCCAGAATTTTCCGTGCTCGGGCCTATCTAAAAAAATTCGGCAGTCACGACCTGTTGCTCAGTTGATCGGCACCAAAAAACCCGCCACGAGGCGGGTTTTTTTATGTCCAAAATCAGCGGGAACTCAGCGCCCTGGATAGTCACGTTAGAGAGCGTTCAGGAGACTAAGTGAGCCTGAGTCTCAAGCCAGCTCATCCGGCTCGAGCATTCTTTCGATCAGTGCGATGCGATCTTTGAGAAACAGCTTGCGTTTTTTAAGCCGTCTGACGAGCAGCTCGTCGTCTGATGGCTCTGTTTGTAGCCGAGATATGGCAAGATCGAGGTCGCGATGTTCGATTTTCAAGTCCTGCAATTGCAACGAGAGAGGAGCCGAGTCGGACAAGTGTTCCATGATGTTCGTGCCAGAGGGCGGGTTGCCCGACAATGAGAAATCACGCGAGTGACCATCTTATTCGGCAACGCCTGCGAAAACAAATTTTTTAGGCTTTTAAATGCATTCGAAGTCGCCAAGGGTGGTGTACCAAAACATGCTTTCGGTGGCGACGCCGTTTTTCTACACTCAAAAATCTGGGGTGTTTTGCACAAGAATTGGGGTGGGTCATGGCTGATGAAATCAATAGCACAATGCCGATCAGTTATCTCGATCAAAATCTCTACGTCTGCGATCATGGATGCGGGCTTGAGGTGGTGCAAAGAACCACCGGCGAGGGCGCCTTTGTCCCCAACGAAATGGGCGCAGAGGAGATGCGCGTAGAAATGGATGAACTCAAAACCGATCCCTCGCTCATGGCCGACTACATCAGTGCCCGTTTGGGTGGCTTGTTCAATAAAGTCTCCACCCACTAAGCACCCCCGGGCTGCCGGTAGGCGGCTTGAATATCCAGCCCATCGGACCCCTGAGCCAAACCCGTCTTCTCGTGTATAATCCGCGCTTTGCCGAGAGCCCCCGCGATGCGTGTGATTCACAAGGCCCTGACGTTCGACGACGTCTTGCTCGTTCCCGCCCATTCCCAGATTCTTCCGCGTGATGTGAGTCTCGCCACCCGGCTCACCAAAAAGATCGCCCTCAATCTGCCGCTGCTTTCCGCCGCCATGGACACCGTCACCGAGGCGCGGCTCGCCATTGCGCTGGCCCAGGAAGGCGGCATGGGCATCGTCCATAAAAATCTCAGCGCCAAGGCGCAAGCCGCCGAGGTGGCCAAGGTCAAGCGTTTTGAAGCGGGGCTTCTGAAGGACCCGATCACCATTCCCCCCACCATGAGCGTGCGCGAGGTGCTCTCGCTCACCCGCACTCACCGCATCTCGGGTCTTCCGGTGATGTCCGGCAAGCAGGTGGTGGGCATCGTCACCAATCGCGATTTGCGTTTTGAGACCAATCTCGATCAGCCTGTCTCGAACATCATGACCCCGCAGGAGCGGCTGGTCACGGTGCGAGAAGGCGCCTCCATCGAAGAAGCCAAGGCGCTCATGCACCGGCATCGCTTAGAGCGTGTGCTGGTCATCAATGGCGATTTCGAATTGCGCGGGCTGGTCACTGTCAAAGACATCCTTAAATCCACCGAGCACCCCAATGCCGCCAAAGACGGCCAAGGCCGCCTGCTCGCGGGCGCCGCCGTCGGCGTGGGCGAGGGCACCGAAGAGCGTGTCGAGCTGCTGGTTGATGCCGGCGTCGATCTCATCGTGGTCGACACCGCGCATGGCCACAGCCAAGGCGTGCTGGACCGCGTGAGCTGGGTCAAGAAACACTTCCCGCAAGTCGAAGTGGTGGGCGGCAACATCGCCACCGCCGATGCTGCGCGCGCGCTGCGCGATGCTGGCGCTGACGCGGTGAAGGTCGGCATTGGCCCAGGCTCGATCTGCACCACCCGAATTGTCGCCGGGGTGGGCGTGCCGCAAATCTCCGCTATTGATCAAGTGGCCACTGCACTGGTGGGCAGCGATATTCCGGTGATCGCCGATGGCGGCATCCGTTACTCGGGCGATATCTCCAAGGCACTGGCCGCTGGCGCCCATGTGGTGATGCTGGGCGGGCTGTTTGCCGGCACAGAAGAAGCCCCGGGCGAGACAGTGCTCTACCAAGGCCGCTCGTATAAATCCTATCGCGGCATGGGCTCTTTGGGCGCCATGGCCCAAGGCGCGGCCGACCGCTATTTCCAGGACACCGACTCCGGCGTGGAAAAGCTGGTGCCCGAAGGCATCGAAGGCCGCGTGCCCTACAAAGGCCCGGTGGCGGCGGTGATTCATCAGCTCATGGGCGGTTTGCGCGCCTCGATGGGCTATTGCGGCGCGGCCTCAATCGAAGACCTGCGCAGCAATGCCCAATTCGTCGAGATCACCTCGGCGGGCATCCGCGAATCTCACGTCCATGATGTGCAGATCACCAAAGAAGCCCCCAATTACCGCATGGAATAAGCCTCATCCATTTGTCATGTCACTTGCGGGGCGCCTGCCCCGATTGCGCGTATGCACCAGAAAATCC
>JBEAUN010000305.1:0-7344 GCA_041161415.1 Pseudomonadota bacterium
GGATCTGCTCGCGGTGCTCGCCTGGGCACAGGCACACTGGGGCGCTCTGCCCTGGGTGCTGGCCGGGTTTTCCTTTGGCGCTTTTGTGCAGACTCGCGTGGGCCGCGCGCTCACCGAGGCCGGCACGCCGCCGCTACGCATGGTGCTGGTGGGTACCGCCGCCGGGCAAGTCACCGGGGCGCGTTCCTACACCACCGAAAACGTGCCCGCCAACACGCTTCTCATCCACGGCGAGCTGGATGACACCGTACCGCTGAAAAACGTCCTCGACTGGGCGCGGCCGCAAAACCTGCCGGTGGTGGTGGTGCCGGGCGCGGATCATTTTTTTCACGGCCGGCTGCACCTTATCAAGCAGTTGGTGATGCAGGCCTTGCGGGATTAAGGATGATGTTCAAAACCCATCGCGATGCAGCGCGCCAGTTGTCGCGTGGCCTGCAAGGCGGATTTTGCAGCGTGTGGCGGGCCCCACCCGCAAAAAACCCAACGCCGCAGGACGCGTGACAACGGGATGCGATGCGCGCGAGGAGTTTTGAACACCATCCGTTAAGCGCCCTGCACCCAAATCACCGGCTCTTGGGCTTTTAGCGAACGGGTGAGGATATCGATAAGCGGCACCGCGCGCTGTGACAGCCCAATCGCACGCGGTGGCACTGCCACGCCCTCCTCCTCGGCGGCTTGTTCCTCCGCGAGCACTCTTGCCCGCGCCGCCTCGCGATCTTGCTCGGCAGCGCGATTCAATCGCTCGATCGCCTGAGGCAATTGTTCCACGGTGATGATGCCATCCGGCGAATAGACCTTGCCCATGATATCAAGCAGTTGTTTTCCCACCTCGTCGAACATCATCACGCTTTCGGTGGCGCGCGACTTGAAGCTGATCATGACCCACACTCCTTTTCCGGGAGACGCATTCTAGCCCGGTATAATCCCGCACAAAAAACATCGAGGGATTACACAGTGCGCACACTCGACCATCTTTTTGACAACAATCGCGAATGGTCTGCCAACATCCGCGCGCAAGACCCGCAGTTCTTCGCGCGGCTTGCCGCTCAGCAAACCCCTGAGTATTTATGGATCGGCTGTTCCGATTCCCGCGTGCCGGCCAATGAGATCACCGGCCTTCTGCCCGGCGAAGTCTTCGTCCATCGCAATGTCGCCAATCTGGTGGTGCACACCGATCTCAATTGCTTGTCGGTGATGCAATTTGCGGTCGATGTGCTGCATGTGAAGCACATCCTGGTGGTAGGGCACTATGGCTGCGGCGGCGTGCGCGCGGCCTTGGCGGGCAAGCGGCTGGGCCTGATCGACAATTGGCTGCGGCATGTGGAGGATGTGCGCGACAAACACCGCGGCCACATCGAGGGGCTGCTGGCAGAAAATCAAAGCGACCGGCTATGCGAGCTCAATGTGATCGAGCAGGTGGTGAATGTCTGCCAGACCACGGTGGTGAAGGACGCCTGGAGCCGCGGCCAGGATGTCACCGTGCATGGCTGGGTGTATGGCCTGGAAGATGGCATCGTGCGGGATTTGATGATGAGCGCCGATAGTGGCGACGCCTGCGTTTCAGCCTATCGCCAGGCGCTGGCGGCGTTGTAGTTCGCCGCGCCGACCCGCCCCCGATGGGGCACCCTGCAACCTGCGGCAGGAGGGGCGGTGAAATAGCCACCCCCGGGCCACCCCCGTGGCCGCCCCCGCTCGCATCAGCCGACTAGCCGCCCAGCTTTTTCTTGAGCAGATCATTCACCTGCTGCGGATTGGCCTTGCCCTTGGCGGCTTTCATCACCTGCCCCACCAGCGCATTGAAAGCTTTTTCTTTGCCGGCGCGATATTCCTCGACCGACTTCGGATTGGCCGAGAGCACCTCATCGACCAAGGGCTCAATCGCCGCGGTGTCTGTGATCTGCTTCAAGCCTTGCGCCTCGATGATGGCATCCGCGCTCTCCGCACCGCTCCACAGCGCTTCGAACACCTTCTTGCCGATCGCGCCCGAGATGGTTTGATCAGCGATGCGCGCAATCAAGCCGGCGAGCTTTTCCGCTGACACCGGGCTGTGTGCGATATCGAGATCTTCGCGATGCAAGCGCGAGGTGAGCTCGCCCATCATCCAGTTGGCGCAGAGCTTGGCGTGTTGGGCGCCCACTTCGCGGATCATCGCTTCGAAATAGCGCGCGGTGTCGAGCGAGGCAGTGAGCATGCTGGCGTCATACGCGCTCAAGGCGTAGTCGCGCTCGAAGCGTTCGCGCATGGCGTGCGGCAGCTCAGGCAGCGCCGCCCGAATGGCGTCGATTTCGGCTTCGCTGATCACCAGCGGCGCCAAATCCGGGTCGGGGAAATAGCGGTAATCTTGCGCGTCTTCCTTGCTGCGCATGGAGCGGGTTTCGTCCCGATCGGGGTCGTAGAGCCGCGTTTCCTGGGTGATGCGCCCGCCGTCTTCGAGAATCTCGATCTGGCGGTCGACTTCAAACTCAATGGCACGCTCGAGAAAGCGGAATGAATTGAGATTCTTGATCTCGCAGCGGGTGCCGAAGGCGCTCTCGCCGCGGCGGCGCACCGAGACATTGGCATCGCAACGGAACGAGCCTTCCTGCATGTTGCCATCGCAGATATCAATCCAGCGCACCAGGGCATGGAGCGCACGGGCATAGGCCACCGCCTCGGCGCTGCTGCGCATGTCGGGCTCGGTGACGATTTCCAATAGCGGGGTGCCCGCGCGATTAAGATCGATGCCGGTCTTGCCGTGGAAATCTTCATGCAGCGATTTGCCGGCGTCTTCTTCCAGGTGGGCGCGGGTGAGCCGAATGGTTTTTTGCGTGTCGCCGACCGTAATCACCAAGCTGCCGCCTGCGACCACCGGCGCATCAAACTGGCTGATCTGATAGCCCTTGGGGAGATCCGGGTAGAAATAATTTTTGCGCGCGAACACCGAACGCCGGGCCACCGTGGCGCCAATGGAAAGCCCAAAGCGAATGGCGCATTCCACCGCGCGTTGATTGAGCACCGGCAACACCCCGGGCAGGGCGATGTCGATGCCGCAGGCCTGCGCATTGGGCGCCGCGCCAAAGGCGGTGGCCGCGCCGGAAAAGATTTTCGATTGCGTGTTGAGTTGGGCGTGGGTTTCCAGCCCGATCACGACTTCCCAGTTTGCTCTGCTCATTTTGGTGACACGCTCAGGTTGGGCTGACGGGTGTGCCAATCGGTGACACGCTGATATTGGTGGGCCGCATTGAGCATGGCCGCCTCGTCGAAATAATTGCCCACGATTTGCAAGCCCACCGGCAGGCCGCCCGCGCCCACGCCGCAGGGAATCGACATGCCGGGCAAGCCGGCGAGATTGGTGGAGATGGTGTAGATATCGGACAAATACATCTGCACCGGGTCAGCGCTCTTGGCGCCAAAGCCAAACGCCACGCTCGGGCTGGTGGGGCCCATGATCACATCGCAATCCTTGAAGGCAACGATGAAATCCTGCGCGATCAGGCGGCGGATTTTTTGCGCTTGCAGGTAGTAAGCATCGTAATAGCCATGCGAGAGCACATACGAGCCGATGAGAATGCGCCGTTTGACTTCCGCGCCGAAACCTTCCGCGCGGGTCTTGCAGTACATATCCAGCAGATCGGTGTATTCCGGCGTGCGATAGCCATAGCGCACACCATCAAAGCGCGACAAATTGCTGGAGGCCTCTGCCGGGGCAATCACGTAATACGCCGGCACGCTCAAGCCGGAATTAGGCAGCGAGACTTCCACCGTGGTGGCGCCGAGCGCGCGGTATTGATCCAGTGCGTCTTCCACACAAGCACGCACTTCATCGCTCATACCCGGGCCGAAGAATTCTTTCGGCAGACCGATGCGCAAGCCCTTGAGCGGACGCTCCAAGAGCCGGGTGTAGTCTTCGGTCGGCCGCTTAAGCGAGGTGGAGTCGCGTGCATCAAAGCCTGCCATGGCATTCATGAGCCAGGCGCAGTCTTCCGCGCTTTTGGCCATGGGGCCGGCCTGATCGAGTGATGAAGCAAAGGCGATCATGCCAAAGCGGGACACCACGCCGTAGGTGGGCTTTAAGCCCGACAGCCCGCACAGCGCAGCCGGCTGGCGAATCGAGCCGCCGGTGTCGGTGCCGGTGGCGGCCGGGGCCATGCGCGCGGCAATGCACGCCGCCGAGCCGCCAGAGGAGCCGCCGGGCACCATAGTGAGATTCCAGGGGTTTTTCACCGGGCCGAAAAACGAGGTTTCATTGGACGACCCCATGGCGAATTCATCCATGTTGGTCTTGCCCAGCGTGACCATGCCGGCTTGCTTTAACTGCGTCACCACATGGGCGTCGTAGGGGCTCACGAAATTCGCCAGCATTTTCGAGCCGCAGGTGGTGCGCCAACCCTTGGCGCAGAAAATATCCTTGTGAGCCAGCGGCACGCCGGTGAGCGGCCCGGCGTGCCCGGCGGCGCGCAGCGCATCGGCGGCGCGGGCTTGCGCGAGCGTGGCCTCGCGATCGACGGTGATGAAGGCATTGATCGTGGGGTTGAGTTGCTCGATGCGATCGAGAAACAGCGTGGCGAGCTCAACCGCAGAGAGGGTCTTTTGGGCCAGCGCCGCGGCCAGTTGGGAAAGGCTTGCGTTGATCATCACTCGATCACCCTCGGCACGAGATAAAGGCCGCCTTCGGCATCCGGGGCGATGGCCTGGAAGGCCTCGCGCTCATCGGTTTCCGTGACACGGTCTTCGCGCAGCCGCTGAGCGGTGTCGACCGCGTGGCACATTGGCGCCACACCCGTGGTGTCGGCCGCCTGGAGCTGGCTGATGAGGGAAAAGATGCCATTCAACTCGGCCTGGGCGCGTTCGGCGCCGGCCTCGTCAAGCGCAATGCGCGACAAATGCGCGATGCGTAAAACCTGTTCTTTGGTGAGCGACATGGTGCAGGCTGGGTGGATGCAAAACGGTGTCGGGAGGGGCGAGCGGGGCTTGGGTATTGTTCGGGTTCGGTGTTTCGGCTTGTCCGGCCCTATCTGGGCCTATCTGGGCTATTACCGGCTATTCCGGCCTTCGATCGGCCTTTAAAAACAAAAATCGATGGCTTGCGGCTTTGCTTGTTTACTGTCTGGCGCGTTAGGTTATCATACCTCCCAAATTCACCCTAACCCGGGCTCAAAAAACCCGGGGTTGAAACGGAAAATGCCCATGTTCGGTTTTCTGCGCTCTTATTTCTCCAACGATCTCGCCATCGATTTGGGCACCGCCAACACGCTCATCTACATGCGCGGCAAAGGCATCGTGCTCGACGAACCCTCGGTGGTGGCCATCCGCACCGAAGGCGGGCCGAATTCCAAGAAAACCATTCAGGCCGTGGGCAAGGAAGCCAAGCAGATGCTCGGCAAGACCCCCGGCAACATCGTCGCCATCCGGCCGATGAAAGACGGCGTGATCGCCGATTTCACCGTTACCGAACAGATGTTGAAGCAATTCATCAAGAAGGTGCATGACTCGCGGATGTTCTCCCCCTCGCCGCGCATCATCATCTGCGTGCCCTGCGGCTCCACCCAGGTCGAGCGCCGCGCGATTCGTGAATCCGCGCTGGGCGCCGGGGCCTCCCAGGTGTATCTCATCGAAGAGCCCATGGCCGCCGCAATCGGCGCGGGCCTGCCGGTGGCTGAAGCCACCCGCTCGATGGTGGTGGATATCGGCGGCGGCACCACCGAAGTGGGCGTGATTTCCCTAGGCGGCATGGTGTATGCCGGCTCGGTGCGCGTGGGCGGCGACAAATTCGACGAAGCCATCGTCAATTACATCCGCCGCAATTACGGCATGCTGATTGGCGAGACCACCGCCGAATCGATCAAAAAAGAAATCGGCTCGGCCTTCCCGGGCTCGGAAGTCAAGGAAATGGAAGTCAAGGGCCGCAATCTGGCAGAAGGCATCCCGCGCAGCTTCACCATCTCTTCCAATGAAATTCTGGAAGCGCTCACCGACCCGCTCAATTCGATTGTGAGCGCGGTGAAAATCGCGCTCGAGCAAACCCCGCCCGAGCTCGGTGCCGACATCGCTGAGCGCGGCATGGTGCTGACCGGCGGCGGCGCGCTGCTGCGCGATCTTGATCGCCTGCTGATGGAAGAAACCGGCCTGCCGGTGGTGGTGGCCGATGACCCGCTCACCTGCGTGGTGCGCGGCTGCGGGCTCGCGCTGGAAAAGATGGACAAGCTTGGCAATATCTTTGCCAGTGAATAAGCGCACAGTCACCCGCCCAGCCCACACGCTATTTGATCCCTTAGCCGGATGGCGGCCTGATGCCGCCATCGCTTTTTGTAAAACGTTATGTCCGTCGTAGGCCACCAGCCGCCACCGTTTTTCAAACGCGGCCCGGCGCCGCTGGCCCAGCTGTTTTTTTTCCTCGCCATCTCGTTGGTGCTGATGATCGGCGACTTGCGCTTCCGCTATCTCGAAGTGGTGCGGCAAGTCGTCTCCGTCGTCACTTATCCGCTGCAGCGCGCTGCCGCTGCGCCGGTGTCGCTGCTGCTCGCCGGCAGTGATTATTTCATCTCGGTCGAAGCGCTACAGGCGGAAAACGCCACACTCAAGCGCGATCGGTTGAATGATGCCGCCACCTTGCTGCGCCACAGCCACCTGATGGATGAAAACACCCAGCTGCGCGCCCTGCTGGAAATGCGCGAGCGCCAGCCGGTGAAAAGTATGGCCGGCGAGATTCTCTTTGCCACGCGGGATCCTTTCCGCCGTAAGGTGATTCTCGACAAGGGCGCGGCACAGGGCATTTTGGCCGGCCAGGCTGTGGTCGATGCGGCAGGCGTGGTGGGACAGATCACACGCGTCTATCCGCTGCAAAGCGAAGTCACCTTGCTCACCGATAAAGACCAGGCAATTCCGGTGCAGATCGTGCGCAATGGCTTGCGCGCGGTGATGTTCGGCACCGGCGATGGCATGATGGAATTGCGGTATCTCGCCGCCAATGCGGATGTGCAGGCCGGCGATGAAATCGTCACCTCGGGGCTCGATGGCTTGTTCCTGCCCGGGCTGGCCGTGGCCAAGGTGATTCGGGTCGACCGCGATGCTGCTTACACCTTTGCCCGCATCCTCTGCGCGCCCAGCGCCGGGGTGGAGCAGCGCGGCCAGGTGCTGGTGCTGGCCAAGCGTGATGTGCCCGCCGCGCCCCCGGAAGAAAGCGCCACAGCGCAAAAGCCAGTGAAACCCAAGCGCACCCGCGCCGCGGCCAAGGAGTCGCAATGATCCGGGATACCGCACGCGCGCGCTGCCCGGTTTCCGCAAGGCTAATGAGCCCAGGCGGCCCAAAAAACACCCACTCAAGCATCTCCCAGGCTGGTGTAGAAAATCATGCAACCCACCCAT
>JBEAUN010000313.1:0-7044 GCA_041161415.1 Pseudomonadota bacterium
CATCACCACCGACCTGGACGACAACCAGATCACCGCCTTCCACCCCGGCGCGATGACCGCCTCACACACCAACGCTGTGGCCGATGCCCAAGGCACCCGGCTTGGCATCGTCGCCCCGGACGGGCGCGAGGGCATGCTGCAACACGCCCGGCAATTTCATGACAAAGGCATTCCCTTCATCTTCGACCCCGGCCAGGGCCTGCCGATGTTCGATGGCACCGATCTCAATGAATTCCTGCGCCTTGCCAGCTACTGCACCGTCAATGACTACGAAGCCGAGCTGCTGTGCGAGCGCACCGGGCTGTCGCTTGCTGCGCTGGCAGAAAAAGTCGACGCCCTCATCGTCACCCGCGGCGGCGAAGGCTCGCACATCTACACCGGCGGCCAACGCCTGACCATCGCCGCCGCCAAACCCGACAGCCTGCAAGACCCCACCGGCTGCGGCGACGCCTATCGCGCCGGGCTGCTTCACGGCATCAGCCAAGGCTGGAGCTGGCAAAAAACCGGGCAGCTGGCGTCGGTGATGGGCGCCATCAAAATCGCCCACCGCGGCGGGCAGAACCACACGCCTTCAATTGATGAAATCGGCCGACGCTATCAGGAGGCGTTTGGCGATAGGATTTGGTAATCGGCGGCGAGCGGGCTACAGGGCTGCGGCCATTGTCACCCCCTTGCAATCCCCCCGTCACGATTCCGCAACACGCCCTTCCGACAATCCTCTTGCACACACAAGAGAAAGGAATGCGCCATGTTGCAAGAATCCGTGGCATTGGGGCGCCATCGGGCGCGGGAGTTGTCGGTTCGTCTGGCGGTGACGCCGAGTGAAATCATCGAAGCGCAGAAGCTTCGCTGGCGGGTGTTTGCCGATGAAATGGGGGCGCGGCTCAATCCGCGCAGTCCTGGCCTGGATCAGGATTTGTATGACGCTTACTGCGATCACCTCATCGTGCGCGATGAGCAGGAGGGGCGCATTGTCGGCACCTATCGCATCCTGCCGCCGGAGGCGGCGCGCCGGGTGGGCAATTATTACGCCGAGTCTGAATTCGACATCACCCGCTTGCAGCATCTGCGCCGCCGGCTGGTGGAGGTGGGGCGCTCTTGCATTGATGCCGAGTATCGCAGCGGCGCGGTGATCAGCCTGCTTTGGTCAGGTCTGGCGCGGTATATGACCGAGCGCAATTATGGTTATCTGATGGGTTGCGCGAGCTTAGGCATGGCCGATGGCGGGCACAATGCGGCCGGGGTTTTCAGCGCGCTTGAAAGCACCCACCCCGGGGCGATGGCGCCGCTGGAATATCGCGTTTTCCCACGCCACCCGTTTCCGCTGGAGCGCATCGCGCCGCAGGCCAATGCCATCACGCCACCGCTGATCAAGGGCTATCTTCGTGCCGGGGCGTGGGTGTGTTCCGAGCCGGCGTGGGATCCGGATTTCAATACGGCGGATCTGCTCATGCTGCTACCGATGTCGCGCATCGAAGCCCGCTATGCGCGGCACTTTGTGGGCGCGGCGCGGTGAGCTATTTACGCGCCGCCGGGCGGCTTTTTTGCTTGGCGGTGCATGTGCTGGTGGGGCTGGCGCTGGCTTACAGCGTGCTGCCGTTGATGACAGCGCCACGCGGTGAGGCGTTGCGCGTGTGGTGGTCGCGGCGGCTGCTGCGACTCCTGGGTGTCACACTTCACGTGGAGGGCACGCCGCACGCTGCCTCCTTGCTGGTGGCTAATCATCTCTCCTGGCTGGATGTGTTCGTTATCCATACAGCGGCACCGGCGGTTTTCGTGTGCAAGTCCGAGGTGAAAAGCTGGCCTGTGATCGGCGCGCTGGTGAAAAAAAGCGGCACACACTTCATCGAGCGTGGCCGCGCCCGCGCTGCGGCGGCAGCCTGCCACAGCATCACCGCCAGCTTGAATCGCGGCCAGCGTGTGGCGATTTTTCCCGAAGGCACGACCACCGATGGCCGCTGTGTGCAGCCCTTTCGCAGCGCGCTCATTGAAGCCGCCATTGCCGCACAAGCGCCGCTGCAACCCGTGGCGCTGCGTTACAGCCACGCGGCGCCGATTTATGTGGGCGACACCACGATCATGCAATCGCTTTGCAGGTTGTGCCTCACCCGCGAGACCACGGCCTGGCTGCATCTTTTGCCGGCAGTCGACACCGCCCATGCCACGCGCGGCTTGCTCGCTGAACACGCCCGCAACCGCATCATGCGCCGGCTGTCGATCGCGCCGGACACGACAGCTGAAACACACGCTGGTCTTCCAGCCGAAACGCCGTCAACGACCCGCCCCACAGACACCCCGAATCCAGCGCAATCAACCCCGGCTGCTGCATGAACCCCAAGGCCGACCAATGCCCGCACACCAGCGTGTGGCTGGCGCTTCTGCGACCAGGCACCGCAAACCACGGCATGAAGCCATCCGGCCCGCTGTGCGCTGGGCCCTTGGCGTGGAAATCCATCACGCCGTTTGCTGAACAAAAGCGCAGCCGCGTCATGGCATTGACCACCACCCGCAGCCGCTCCCAGCCGCGCAGATCAGCCGACCAGTGATCGGGTTTGCTGCCCCACATATTGGCGAGAAATGCGGTGTAATCGGGCGCGCGCAATGCCGCTGACACCTCTGCGGCAAGCTCTTGGGCTTCCGCCACCGACCATTGCGGCAGCAGCCCGGCATGCACCATGGCGTAATCGGCTTCCACATGCATCAAAGGCTGGGCGCGCAGCCAATCGATGAGTGCTTGGCGATCGGGCGCGGCGAGCACTGCATCGAGCGTGTCTTCGGCATTGGCGCGGCCGTAGCCAGCCGAGCGCATCAGAAGATGCAGATCATGATTGCCCAGCACCACGATCGCCGAGTCCGCAAGATCGCGCACAAAGCGCAGCACCGCGAGCGAATCCGGGCCGCGATTGATGAGATCGCCCACCAGCCATAGCCGGTCGCGGCTTTTTGAAAAGCCGCAGAGTTCAAGCAACTGAAGAAATTCGCTGTGGCAACCCTGAATGTCGCCGATTGCATAGGTGGCCATGAGATGAAAGCGCGAGTTAGCGTATTGCGGCAAGTTTTTAACAGGTGTGCTGCAGGCAGAACACTACCATCTTGCCATGCCCGCCGCGATCAGCGTGATCATCCCAAGCCGTCTTGATGCTGCGCGCGCCACCGCGCTGTGGCGCGCCATCGAGAGTATTCGCGCACAACAAGGGGTGCGCGCTCAGATCATCATCGCCGCCAATGGCACAGCGCAAAACGCCGCACTTGGGCAGGCATTCAAGCACGCGCCGGATGTCACGTTACTCCGCCTGCCACAAGCCAACCTGAAAGCCGCGCGGCTCGCGGGGCGGCAGGCGGTCGAGACACCGTATTTTTGTTTTCTGGATGATGATGACGAGTATCTGCCCGATGCGCTGTCATCACGCTTGCAGCCCATGCAGCAAAACGCCACGATCGATGTCGTGGTGGGCCGGGGTGATCGCATGGAAGGCGGGGTGCGGCAGGACAGCGGACGCGCCCAAATCGGGCCGCCGCTTGTCGAGTTGATCACCCATAACTGGCTGACCTCCTGCGGGGCGGTGTATCGCACGCTGAGCGTGCCGCCCAGTTATTTTTCGGCGCTGCCGGATTATTTTGAATGGACATATCTGGCTTTTGCGCTCTGCCTTGAACGGCGGGTGCACTTCATTGAGGCGCGCGGTCATCTGATTCACGACACGCCCGCTTCGCTCTCCAAATCCGCGGCCTATGCCGATGCCCATGCCAAGGTGATGGCGCGCATCCTGGCCTTGCCCTTGCCCGCGGATATTCGGCGCGCCCTACGCCACCGCTATGGCGCAGCCTTGCATGATCTGGCCGAGCATCACCGCGCCACAGGGCAGCGCGCAAGCGCTTGGCGCTGCCATCTTGCCAGCCTCATCCAGCCCGGCGGCGGCCGCTATCTGGCCTTCACTCGCAAGCTCTGCCTGGCACTCCTTTAAGCGCCTTCGCCACCTCACACTGCAGGGCCCCGGCCGCAACATGCCAACAGCATTTTTTGATTCAAAACCGGGCCGCCGGCGTCTATTATAAGAAGCCCGTCAGCATCAACTGGAAAATGGTTATTCCCGGCTCAACCTGCAAGAGGAGACTCGCCATGAGGGTGCACTGGATACGAAAGCTGATTCCCGGATTTTTGATTGTCTGTGTACTGAGCGCCTGTGGTGGTGGCAGCGGCAGCAGCAGCACCAGTAGCAGCAGCGGTGGCTCTTCCAGTGGCGGCGGTCAGGCGCTGGTGGGGGTTGAGCCGCCGGCGCAGGTCAGCGTCGTCAATTCGAATTGATTCCGGGAGGCTCACATGAAAACACTTGCGCGTACTCTCATCAGTTTGATGCTCGCCAACCAGATCGCCTGGGTGCCACAGGCCTGGGCCGCTCCCGGCGCCGATTCGGCGTATGTCACCGATCATGCCAAGGAAGCCACCTATGTGCACGATGCCACCTCCGAGGGCATCAACCAGGTCAATAATATCCTGTGCTATGTCAAGGCCATGGCGGGCCCGCAGCTGATCAATCAAAATGCCTATGTGGCGCTGATCGATGAGTCATCTTGCGACAGTGAAGGCCGCTCGGATGCCGGCAAATCCGGCAGCGAAAACGAAGGTGAATCCGCCCCCAAATACAACCGCGCCGTGGTCACTTCCACCCGCGCCACCAATGCCGATCCGATGGTGGTCAAGGCCTGGGTCGGCGTGTCGGCCGGCGAGGACACGCCCGCCACGGTCTATGCCCGCGCAGTGGCCACGGAAGCCCCCACCGATGCCAACCCCTACGGTGTGTTCCGTATGGATTACTGCGGCAAAGTGGCAGGTCTGCCGGGCTGCGTTTTCAATGGCTTCATCGATGCCTCCAGCACAGGCATCCAGTATTTTGAGCGTGAATCCTTCGGCGGCATGAGCCGCGACCGCGCGCTCACCCTCACCCGCGACAGCACCACCGGGCAAGGCGCGCTCAGCGACACGCCTTCTGTGGGCGCAGGCAAGACCTTCACCTTTTCCTATGACGATCAATTTTTCCGCCGCTCGGATGGCACAAGCGACCAGTGCTTCTCTCGCGATCGCAATGATTCCGGGGTGCGCGAATCAGTGTGGCGCTATGGCCTCTACAACGCCGACACGGGGGCGCGGATTACCCGAAATGGCGGCTTCCCGGTGAGGTACTCCTCCGGCGGCACCCAGTATCAAGGCTATGTCGGCTACTACGGCATGCACTTCCAAGACGGCATCAATGTGCCCAACGGCGCCACCATCGAAAAGCAAAATTTCAGCAGCAACGCAGCCGGCGAGAGCTACACCCTGCAAAAGACCGGCGGCAAGCTGATTAAATTCACCAAAAACAGCACCACGCTCGATGGCATCAAAAATGTGCGCTTCAATTTCGGCGCCTTCCCGGGGGATGTGCCTGGTATAACAGGCAGCCAAAACAAGCAGCTCGAGGCTTACTGGGATGGCACGCAATTCGTCATCACCGGGGAATTCTCCTGCAATGCCAATGGCTGCAAGACGCAGAACTACGACAGTGCGGAAGTCTCCAACACCACCGGCTGGACCACCAACTACGGTGGCGGCATGTTTGGCTTCTCGCCTTCCCTGGGCGGCGATGTCTTCGTCAAGCTCAATAACGCCGAACCGGCCGGCAGCACAGCGGTTTTCTACCGCACCCAAGCGCTGGTCTATCCCGACCAAATGGGCAGCATCGGCGCGCTGCACTGCATCCGCGATTGCCCGGATGCAACAACACTGGCGGCCTATTCAGCCTCGCTTGAATCCGGCCCACCGACCTCGCCTTTCATCAGTGCCACAGCGAATCGTTTTTCGCCGACATCCGCGACCACCTCCTACACCCTGAATGCAGCCACCGGGGAGCTGATGAGGAGCGGCTCAGCCGTGGTGCTTGATGGCCAAACCGGCGGGCAATATCGCCATGGCATTCGCACCGGCAAGCTGGTGCCCGCGGGGGATGTGGACAGCATCCGCTGCGGCGCGGGCAACGCCTTTTTCTGCGAACACAAGGTGAATGATCTGGACAGCTTTTATCAATGGGAAACCGGCCCGAATAGCTGGAATCAATTCACTGCACTTAAGGATGGCAGCGGCAATTTCCTGGCCTTTGACGCCCCCTTGCAGGTGAATTTCGCCGTGCCCAACGACTCTGCCAAATACGGCGATAGCGCAGGCAGCCAAATCATTTTGCAGTACAACGGTTTTGGCAATCTGTTCGGCATCCCGGGGCGGTGTGTGTCGCAGGAAACCAATCAGCAGGTGAGCTGTGATTCGAACAAGGCGCGCTATGTGGCCGCCTTCGCGATTCCCTACGACCAAACTGTGGGCCGCGTGACCGGGCCGGATAGCACCGCGTATCTGGTCGGCTCGCTGGAACGTGAAATCCGGCTTGCCAAAAAGCCGCTGGGCACCTGCACCGCACGCGCTGCGCTCACCACGCTGCCGGGCACCAGCGGGCTGCCCACTTCAAGCGGGCTTAAAAATCCCGCCGACCCCGGCGATGCCACCTACATCGGTGAGCCCCCCACCGTCACCGATGCGCCGCGGGTGGTGCATGGCGAAGTGAAATACTGATCAGCTTCTGCTCTTTTGCAGACGGCCCTGCCACGGCAGGGCCGTTTTTTTGGTGAGCCAATCGAGCACGAATGACTCAACCCCATCCGGGCGCCCCGCAAGCTGCCACAAGGCCCACAGCGTGAAGGCATACACCACCGCCCCCAGCAAGACTTCCATCATCAGCCGTAGCGGCAGCAGCACACCCGCCAGCACCGCGGATTGCCCCAAGGCCGCGAGCACACACGCCATCACCGCCACCCCAACCGCCGGCCGCCACACCGCGCGCCATGAATCACTCAAGCCCACGCCGTAGATCACACGCAGCGCCCACACCTGGCCCATGCCCATCACCCCACCCAAAGCGAGCCGCGCCCACACAATGCCCATCGCGCCGTAATGCGCACCGGCCCACCACAAGCCGGGCAACAGCAGCGCAAATTGCAACCACGCCAAGCCCGCCACCA
>JBEAUN010000326.1:0-7799 GCA_041161415.1 Pseudomonadota bacterium
AGCACCGGGAAAAGCTCGAAAATCATCGGCGGAATCTCGCGCGCCTTGGGGCGGGCGGAAAGCCCCATGAGCAGGTTTTCTTCGACTGTCAGGCGGTTGAAAATCTCGCGGCCCTGGGGCACATAGCCAATGCCGCCGCGCACCCGGCGATAACTCGGCGCATGGGTGATGTCTTCGCCGCACAGTCGCACCTGGCCGCTTTTGGCGGGGTTGATGCCCATGATGGTTTTCAGCAGGGTGGATTTACCCACGCCATTGCGGCCCAGCAAAACCTGCACGGCGCCCGCGCGCACCGTGAGGCTCACGCCACGCAAAATATGGCTGCCACCATAAAACTGATTGAGATCGGAAATTTCCAGCGTTGCATCAGCGGCCAAGATACACCTCGATTACCCGTTCATTGTTTTGCACATCCGCCAGCGAGCCTTCCGCCAGCACGCTGCCTTCATGCAGCACTGTCACCTTGCTGGCAAGCTGCGCCACGAAATCCATGTCGTGTTCCACCACGATCAGGCTATGGCGCTCTTTCAGCGTGAGAATGAGCTCGGCGGTGCGCTCGGTTTCGGCATCGGTCATGCCGGCCACCGGCTCATCGAGCAGGATCAGCGCGGGGTCTTGCATCAGCAGCATGCCGATCTCAAGCCACTGTTTCTGGCCATGCGAAAGATCGCCCGCACGACGCGACAACACCTCCTGCAAGCGAATCAGCTTGGCGATTTCATCACGCTGGTGGAGCTCTTCTGCGGTGGGCTTGGACCACAGGCATTCCCACAAGCCGCGATTGCCTTTTTGGGCGAGCGCGAGATTTTGCAAGACGGTGTGGTTTTCAAAGACGGTCGGTTTTTGAAACTTGCGGCCGATGCCCAGCACCGCGATCTCGGTCTCGGTGGTGCGGAGCAAATCAATCGTCTGGCCGAAAAATGCGCTGCCAGAATCCGGCCGGGTCTTGCCGGTGATCACATCCATCATGGTGGTTTTGCCCGCGCCATTTGGCCCGATAATGCAGCGCAGCTCACCGCGATCGACGGTGAGCGAGAGCTTGTTGAGCGCGCGAAAGCCATCGAATTCCACGGTGATGTCTTCCAGATACAAAATCACCCGGTGCGAGGTGTCCAGTGTGTTGGGCTGCAACACATGGCTGCCGATCACACCGGCATGGGCGACGCCTTCAGGTGTGCCCAGATGCACGCTTTCAATCAGGTTGCTGGCATTCATGCATTGGCCCTCGCGCGTTCGATAAGTTTTTGCCACAGCCCGGCGATGCCGCGTGGCAGAAATAACGTCACGCCGATAAAAATCGCCCCCAGGAAAAACAGCCACAGCTGCGGGAAGGCGACGGTGAAATAGCTCTTGGCGGCATTCACCGTGAAAGCGCCCAAAATCGGGCCGATCAGCGTGGCGCGACCGCCCACGGCTGTCCAGATGGCGACTTCAATGGATTGCGCCGGCGACATTTCACTGGGGTTGATAATGCCCACCTGCGGCACATACAGCGCGCCGGCGATACCCGACATCACCGCGGCGAGTGTCCAGGCGAAGAGCTTGAAATGCAGCGTGCGATAACCCAAAAACATCAGCCGCGATTCACCGTCGCGCACAGCGGTGAGCACCTGGCCATAGCGCGAAGCTATGAGTTTGCGGCATAGAAAATAACAGCCGACCAAGGCCGCGATGCTAAGCGAATACAGCACCACACGCATCCCGCCCGAAGTGATGGAAAACCCCAGAATGCGCTTGAAATCGGTAAAGCCATTGTTGCCGCCAAAGCCCATGTCATTGCGGAAAAACGCGAGCATTGCGGCAAAGGTGAGCGCCTGGGTGATGATCGAAAAATACACCCCCTTGATGCGCGAGCGAAAGGCGAGATAGCCGAATAAAAAAGCAATCACACCCGGCACCAGCACCACCAGTGCAAGCGCATAAGCGAAATGCTCGGTGAAGGCCCAATACCACGGGTAGGCTTTCCAATCGAGAAACACCATGAAATCCGGCAGCGGGCTTTTATAGACGCCATCGAGCCCGATCTCGCGCATCAGATACATGCCAAAGGCATAGCCGCCGAGCGCAAAAAAGAGCCCTTGCCCTAACGACAAAATGCCGCCAAACCCCCAGATCAAATCCATCGCCAGCGCCAGGATGGCAAAGCACATGAATTTGCCGATCAGGGTGAGCCAAAAGGCCGAGACATGCAAGGCGGAATCGGCCGGCAACAACAGATGGCCCACCGGCAGCCACAACGCCAGCACCGCAGCCGCGATGAAAAACCCGCGCGCGAGCGCGATGAGTTTGGATTCGGTGAGTTTCATGCTTCGGCACTCCGGCCCTTCATGGCAAACAAGCCCTGCGGACGTTTCTGGATAAAAAGAATGATGAAAATAAGCACCATGATCTTGGCCAGCACCGCCCCTGAAAGCGGCTCGAGCATCTTGCTCACCGCCCCCAGCCCCAACGCGGCAATCACCGTGCCGGACAATTGCCCCACGCCGCCCAACACCACCACCATGAAGGAATCGACGATGTATTGCTGCCCAAGATCCGGCCCCACATTGCCGATCTGCGACAGCGCCACACCGGCCAGGCCGGCGATGCCGGAGCCAAAGCCGAAGGTGAGCATATCCACGCGATCGGTGGCGACACCGGTGCAGGCTGCCATGGCGCGGTTTTGCGTCACCCCGCGGATATAAAGCCCGGCGCGGGTTTTGCTGATCAGCAAGGCGACCATCGCCAGCACCGCGATGGCAAACAGCACAATCACAATGCGATTCCAGGGGATGATGATGTCACCGGCCAGCGCCACGCCGCCGGAAAGCCAGGCGGGGTTTTCGACTTCCACATTTTGCGCGCCGAAAATCGAGCGGCAGGTTTGCATCAACAAAAGACTCACCCCCCAAGTGGTGAGCAAGGTCTCCAAGGGCCGGCCATAAAGAAAGCGCAGCACCGAACGTTCCAGCACCACGCCCAGCAGCGCGGTAACGATAAAAGCCGCGGGAATCGCCGCCAGCACATAAAACGAAAACGCCTCCGGAAACCAGGCGCGAAACGCGCTCTGGGTGAGATACGTCACATAGGCGCCGATCATCAAAAATTCGCCATGCGCCATGTTGATCACGCCCATCAGCCCATAGGTGATGGCGAGCCCCAATGCGGCCAGCAGCAAAATGCTGCCCAAACTCAGGCCGGAAAAAAGATTGGCGATGATTTCGAATTTATCGAGCCGCTTTTGAATGGTTTTGAGCGAGCGCTCGGCGGCGAGCCTGAGCGCGGCGTCTTGCTCGACAAAGCTGCCATCGGGGTTTTTACGCAAGAGCTCGGAGAGCTTTTGACGAATTGCGCCGGAATCGCTCGCGGCCAGCATTTCCGCTGCAGCTACGCGTTGCGCGCCTTCGCCAAATTGCAATTGCAGCGCGGCTTGCGCAATCAAGAGCGCCGCTTTGACGTCCGCGTCGGTTTCTTTTTGCAGGCTCTTTTCGATCACCGGCGCGATCACTTTGTCTTCGGCGGCTTGTAGCTGTTTGGCGGCGAGAAGCCGCGCGGCAGGTTTGGCATCCGCGAGCGCGACGGCGGATTTGGCAAGATCAATCGCGGCGCGAAGCGCGTTATTCACCATCACCGGCTCAATGCCCGCCGGGATGCTGGCCACCGGCTGATTGCGGATGAGATCAAGATGCTGGCCCTTCAAGGTGAGGTAGGCCTCGCTGGCGCTGGCATTCACATACAGTCCATCTTCGCCGAGCGCTTCGATGATCTGCGCCGCGGCCGGGTGGCCGGAGAGGCTTAACGAAAAGACCGCCTCCACGCGTTTATCCGGGTCCTCGCCCGAGAGATCGCGCAGGGCCGGGCTTAAGTCGGGTGCGGCGTGGGCGCTGGTGAGTGCCAGCATCATCAGTAAAAAAAAGCGTGTTATCCAGCCTGCCAGCGTGCGAATCAAACACTGCGTCATGGTGGTGTGGGTTCAATAAGAATTAACAAAGCACACCGCCCGCCGGGCCCCCTTTGTACCCGACAGGCAGTGTGGCCTGCCCGCGGCCAGGCGCGGGCTATCGCCGCGAATCCGATTAAATGTTTTGCTTGGATTCGTTGCCCGCGATGAAGGGGCTCCAGGGCTGGGCGCGCACCGGGGCCGGGGTCTTCCACACCACATTGAACTGACCATCGGCGCGCACTTCGCCGATCATCACCGGCTTGTGGAGGTGATGATTGGTCTTGTCCATCATCACTTCAAAGCCGCAGGGGGCCTTGAATTTCTGACCGCCCAGCGCCGCGATCACCTTGTCGGTGTCGGTGGTCTTGGCTTGCTCCACAGCCTGCTTCCACATATGGATGCCAATCCAGGTGGCTTCCATCGGGTCGTTGGTCACGACCTTGTCGGCGCCCGGCAGATTCTTGGCATTTGCATAGTCCTTGTACATCTTGATGAAGGCGTCGTTGGTCGGGTTCTTGAGCGACATGAAATAATTCCACGCCGCCAGATGGCCCACCAGCGGCTTGGTATCCACACCGCGCAGCTCTTCTTCACCCACCGAGAAGGCCACCACGGGCACATCCTTCGCCTTGAGGCCGGCATTGCCGAGCTCTTTGTAGAAGGGCACATTCGAGTCGCCGTTGATGGTGGAGATCACGCAGGTCTTGCCGCCGGCGGAGAATTTTTTGATGTTGGCCACGATGGTTTGATAATCGCTATGGCCAAAGGGCGTGTAGACCTCTTCGATGTCGGCATCCTTGACACCCTTGCTTTTCAGGAAGGCGCGCAGAATCTTGTTGGTGGTGCGGGGATACACGTAGTCGGTGCCCAACAGGAAGAAACGCTTGGCGCCGCCGCCGGCTTTGCTCATCAGGTATTCAGTGGCGGGAATGGCTTGCTGATTGGGCGCGGCACCGGTGTAGAAGACATTTTTCTCGAGCTCTTCACCTTCGTATTGCACCGGGTAGAAAAGCAGATTGTTGGTTTCCTTGAACACCGGCAACACGGATTTCCGCGACACTGACGTCCAGCAACCAAACACTGCCGACACCTTGTCCTGCGTGGTGAGCTGGCGTGCTTTTTCCGCGAAGAGCGGCCAATTGGAGGCGGGGTCCACCACCACCGGCTCGATCTTGCGGCCCATCACGCCGCCCTTGGCGTTGATGGCGTCAAAGGTCATCAGCGCGGTGTCTTTGAGCGCAGTCTCCGAGATCGCCATGGTGCCGGACAGCGAATGCAGAATGCCGACCTTGATCGGGGTGGCCGCCTGACTGAAGGCGGTGGAAATCGAACTGCACGACAGAGCAACAGCACCAGTGCTCAGAATAAACTCACGACGGTTCATCAAATGCTCCACAGGAGGTTGGTTATTATTAGCTGCACTGGAATGAGCAGCGCGGTGTTGCAGTGCAATATGCATGCCAGATGCGACGGCGAAAAAAAACGCTGTGAAAACAGCGTCGCTTGAAATCGCTTGGCAGCGCCTGGAAATTACTCGCACTAAAACGGTGTGCTTCGCCTCACGATGGTGCGCGATTACGTCGCATCGTTGAGTGCACAAATGCGCATCACATGATCGTGTCGCGGTGAGGGCAGCAAGGGGGGGTTAGTCGCGCGGCAATGCGTATTGGGGGCAGGGCAAAATCTCGCCCACACAAGCGCCAAAGCCGATGCTGCGAAATCCATCTTTTGTCGCTTTGCCGGTGAAGATCACTTGGTCGCCATCTTCCAGAAAGCGGCGTGCCTCGCCGTTTGGCAGGGTGATGGCGGTTTTGCCGCCCTCGGTGAGCTCGATGAGCGAGCCTGCCTGATCGCGCGTGGGGCCCGAAAGTGTGCCGCTGCCCAGCAGATCGCCGGGGCGCAGATTGCAGCCATTGATGGTATGGTGCGCCACCATTTGCGCCGCGCTCCAGTAGGCGGCGCGGGCGAAATGGCTGCTTGTGATGCGCGCGGGTGTTTCGCCAGCTTGGCGCATCCGCGCAGTGGAGAGCGATACTTCGAGTGCGATCTCAAAGGCCCCGTGTCGGCGGTCTTCGTCGTGGTCGAGATAGGGCAGGGTGGGCGCCTCTTCGGGGCGTGCGAGCGGGGCGTGAAAGGGCGCGAGCGCTTCCAGTGTCACAATCCAGGGCGAGAGCGTGGTCGCGAAATTCTTGGCGAGAAACGGCCCCAGCGGCTGGTACTCCCAAGCCTGGATATCGCGCGCGCTCCAGTCATTCAAAAGCGTGAGCCCAAAAATGTGTGAAGCCGCTTCATCAATTGGAATTGGGCTGCCCAGATCATTCGGCCGGCCGATGATGATGCCGACTTCTAATTCAAAATCGAGCTTCGCGGTGGGGCGTAATTGCGGGCTGTCTTCAGCCGCGTGTTTCACTTGGCCTAATGGCCGTTTCACCGGCGAGCCGCTCGGCAGCAGCGAGGAGGCGCGGCCGTGATAGGCGATTGGCACCCAGTGGTAATTGGGCAAGAGCGG
The DNA here is from genome assembly GCA_041161415.1 of Pseudomonadota bacterium. Classification (GTDB taxonomy): domain Bacteria; phylum Pseudomonadota; class Gammaproteobacteria; order Burkholderiales; family Rhodocyclaceae; genus JBEAUN01. The sequence continues at coordinate 6,432 of JBEAUN010000326.1, forward strand.
CGCATCCGGCCGGAAGAGGCTGCCCACCGCGCGGGCGTGATGAATGCCGGCATAAAAATCGGTGTAATTCTCGATGGCGCAAGGCAGCAAAAGGCGCACGCGATTCAAGGGGTAGAGCGCCGCGCGGTATTGGCCCTGCCGCGGGGAGCCTTGGGTAAGTGCACGGCATAGCAAGGCGCGCAAGGTGCGCCGGCTGGCGGCCGAAGCGGTGAGTAGCTCGGTCATGTCTGCGGGCGCATCATGGCCCAGCACCGCCAGATCGAGCACGCAATCACCGATCGCCACGCCCAAGCGCGGCGCATGATCCTGCGGCAGCATGAAGCGGCCAAAGGGGAGATTTTGCAGCGGGAAATCGCAGTCTGGGGTGTTGGCAGAAGCAAGCCAGCTTGTGCGCGCCGGGTCGTGGGTGTCGTCGAGTTCGATCATTTTTTTGTCCGGTGCATCCAATCGGCATGACGCGGCGCGCGGCGGGTGGTGGCCCATTCATCAAGCATGGCGTGTTTGACGCTATCGAGCCGGGCCAACATGTCTGGTGTGCCGCAATCGACTGCCAGCTCAATTCTATGGCCGTTCGGGTCGAAGAAATAAATGCTTTTGAAAAGCGTGTGGTCGGTAATGCCAATGACATCAATGCCGGCGGCTTCGAGTTTTTGCTTGGTTTCGATGAGAGTCTCAAGGCTCCCCACCTTCAAGGCCAGATGCTGCACCCAGGCCGGGGTATTGGGGTCGCGGCCCATCGGGGGCGAATTCGGTAGCTCGAAAAACGCCAGCACATTGCCACCGCCCGCATCCAGAAACACATGCATGTAAGGATGAGGCTCCCCCGTGGAAGGCACTTCGTTTTCCGAAATGGCGAGGATGAATTTCATCCCCAAATGCTGCTCATACCATGCCACAGTTTGTTTCGCGTCATGGCAGCGGTAGGCCACATGATGAATGCGTTCGATCATGCTGCGCCCTCGGGTTTGGTCAGCGTGCCGCGACGCAATTGATCGCGCTCGATAGATTCAAATAGCGCTTTGAAATTGCCTTCGCCAAAGCCCCCATCCTGCTTCCTCTGGATGAATTCAAAAAACACCGGGCCCAACAGCGCTTCGGAAAAAATCTGCAGCAGCAGCCGCGGCTGCCCGCCCTCGGTGCTGCCATCGAGCAAGATGCCGCGTTGGGCCAGAGCCGTAGTGGGTTCACCGTGGCCGGGCAGGCGCTCGTCCAGCATGGTGTAGTAAATGTCATTGGGCGCGCTCATCAGCGCCACACCGGCGCGTTTGAGGCAATCGACAGTGTGAATCAGATCATCGGTCAGCAGCGCGATATGCTGGATACCCTCGCCATTAAATTGCATCAGAAACTCTTCGATCTGCCCGCCGG
>JBEAUN010000011.1:0-11105 GCA_041161415.1 Pseudomonadota bacterium
GTGGAATTCGATGTGATGCTGGCCGGCTGCGGCACGCCGGTGCTGATCCACGACGAAACGCTCTCGCGCACCACCGATGGCGCAGGTGAGGTAGCCAAGACGCCGTATCACGCGCTGGCAAAACTCAGTGCCGGGAAGTCGCACCCCGACGAGTACCCCAATGAGCCGATCCCTACCTTGTCACAGGCTATCCGGCTCGCTCGCTCATTGGGGCTGAAGATGAATCTGGAAATCAAGCCAGCTGCGGGTTATGCGGTGGAAACCGCCCAGGTGGTGGCGCGTAGTGTGTTGGAAGAGGGGGTGCCCCAAGATGCGTTGGTGGTGTCCTCTTTTTCACGTGAAGCGCTGGCCGAAGCGGCGCGTCTTGCGCCGGGGTTGAATTTTGCCCTGTTGGCAGAGCGCATCCCCGCGGATTGGCGTACCTGGCGCGAGGAGGTGGGGGCGGTGGCGATGCATTGCGATGCGGACACGCTGAACGCGGATGCCGTGAGCGAGTGCCTCAAGGCGGGCCTGCCGGTGGTGTGTTACACGGTCAATGACGCGCAAAAAATGGCATCGCTTGTCGCCATGGGGGTGGGGAGCGTGTTCACCGATTCGCTGCTGCCGGGTGTGATTGCCGGCAGATGAGTCGCCCCCGGCGCAGGCGGGAGTGGCATCCTGAGGCCTCAACCGATTAACGCTGCGGCTGCGATATACTGCCCCCAGGGAATATCCCCTAGCCACCATCTTGCTTTTGATCGATGCCGATTTTTCGCTCCGGCGAGCGCACTGCTCGCACCCCGTTGCCTGAAAAACTCGCGGCCCGTTTGCAAGAGGCGCGCTGGCTGTTGCTTGGCGTGCTCGGTTTTTATCTCATGATGGTGCTGGCCGGTTATCAAAAAACCGACCCCGGCTGGTCGCATTCCGGTGCGGCGTTGAAGCTTCTCAATCCAGGCGGGCGCATCGGGGCGTGGCTGTCTGATCTCCTGCTTTTCATGTGGGGCTTGTCGGCGTGGTGGCTGGTGGGCTTGTGTGCGCTGCTGGTGTATCGCGGTGTGCGGCGCATGCAGGACAAAAGCCCCGGGCAGCCGGATCGTCGCGCCGCGTGGATCGCGGGAGTGGGCTTTGTGGTGCTGATCGCCACCAGCGCCGGCATCGAGGCGATGCGGTTTTATTCGCTCAAGGCCAGCTTGCCCAATCAGCCCGGCGGCATGATGGGCCATGAGGTCGCGCGCATCGCCGCCACCTATCTTGGCTACACCGGCGGCACCTTACTGCTGCTTGCGCTCTTTGCCGCGAGCTTGAGTGTTGTCACCGGTATTTCATGGCTCACCGTGATCGACAAAACGGGCGCTGCGCTTGAGCGGTTGTGGGCGTGGCTCTTGTCGCTGTGGGACCGCTGGCAAGACCGCCGCGCCGGGGCTGAAGTAGCGGTGCTGCGGGAAGAAAAAGTCGCCCGGGCGCGGAAAAAAATCGAAGAAGAAAAACCCCGCCCGCTGCAGATCACGCCGCCGATCACCCATGTGCCGAAATCGGATCGCATGGAAAAAGAAGCGCAGCAGCCGCTTTTCAACGACACCCCGGCAGGCGCGCTGCCGCCGCTGGCGCTGCTCGATGCGCCGAGCATGGATGCCGATCCGCCCTCGCCGGATTCCTTGGAATTCACCTCACGCCTGATCGAGCGCAAGCTCGCGGATTTCGGGGTGGAGGTCAAGGTGATCGCGGCCTACCCCGGCCCTGTCATCACCCGCTATGAAATCGAGCCCGCCACCGGCGTGAAGGGCAGCCAGATCGTCAATTTGGTGAAAGACCTGGCGCGGGCATTGTCGGTGATCAGCATCCGCGTGGTGGAAACCATCCCGGGCAAATCCTGCATGGGGCTGGAATTGCCCAATGCCAAACGCCAGACAGTGCGGCTGTCCGAGATTCTGGGCAGCGCCGCCTATCAGCATATGCACTCGCCGCTCACTATGGCGCTCGGCAAGGATATTGGCGGTGCGCCGATTGTGGCTGATCTCGCCAAGATGCCGCATTTGCTGGTGGCCGGCACCACCGGCTCGGGCAAATCGGTGGCAGTGAATGCGATGATTCTCTCGCTGCTTTACAAAGCCGAAGCCAGCAAGGTGCGGATGATTCTGGTCGACCCCAAGATGCTCGAGCTCTCGGTGTATGAAGGCATCCCGCATCTGCTAGCGCCGGTGGTCACCGATATGAAGCACGCGGGCAACGCGCTCAACTGGTGCGTGGCCGAGATGGAAAAGCGCTACAAGCTGATGAGCGCCTTGGGCGTGCGCAATCTCGCGGGCTTCAACAGCAAGATTCTTGATGCCCGCAAGGCCGAGAAAAATATCCCCAACCCCTTCTCCATCACGCCCGATTCGCCTGAGCCGCTGGATACCCTGCCGCACATCGTGGTGGTGATCGACGAGCTCGCCGACATGATGATGGTGGTCGGCAAAAAGGTTGAAGAGCTGATCGCCCGCCTCGCCCAGAAAGCACGCGCGGCGGGCATCCACTTGATCCTCGCCACGCAGCGGCCTTCGGTGGATGTGATCACCGGGCTGATCAAAGCAAATATCCCTACACGGATTGCCTTCCAGGTGTCGAGCAAGATCGACTCGCGCACCATCCTCGATCAAATGGGCGCGGAATCGCTGTTGGGCCAGGGCGACATGCTGTATCTCGCGCCCGGCACCGGGCTGCCGATGCGGGTGCATGGCGCCTATGTGGCGGATGATGAAGTGCATCGCGTGGTGGAACATCTTAAAAAATTCGGTGAGCCGGATTATATCGACGGCATCCTTGAAGCCAGCGTGGAGGACGAAGGCACCTTCTCGTTTGGCGGCGATGTGGGCGGCGAGCCGGATGCCGAATCCGACCCGATGTATGACCAGGCGGTGGAGGTGGTGCTCAAGACCCGCCGGCCCTCGATCTCGCTGGTGCAGCGGCATCTGCGCATTGGCTACAACCGCGCCGCGCGGCTGATCGAACAAATGGAAAAAGCCGGGCTGGTGAGCGCCATGGGCGGCAGCGGCAATCGCGAAGTGCTCGCGCCCAATCGCAATGAGGAATAAGGCATGAAGTTCGGGGTGTGTCTGGCAGTGGGTCTTGCCTTGGCGAGCGGTGTGGAGGCGGGTGGCGTGGATCAGCTCAAGGGGTTTTTGAAATCCACCCAATCCGGCCGCGCGGCCTTCACCCAGAGCATCGCCAGCAAGCCGCCGCGAAAGCCCATTGAAGCCAGCGGCAGCTTTGAATTCGCGCGGCCGGGGAAATTTCGCTGGGTGTATGAAAAGCCTTACTACCAGCTCCTGGTCGCCGATGGCGACAAGCTCTGGGTGCATGACCGCGATTTGAATCAAGTCACGGTGAAGAAACTGGGCGCCGCCCTGGGCGCAAGCCCCGCCGCGATTCTGGCGGGCGAAAATGCCCTTGAGAAAAATTTCACCCTCAAGGACGACGGCCAGCGCGAGGGGCTAGAGTGGGTGCTCGCCACCCCGCGCGGCGAATCCACCTTTGAATGGGTGAAGATCGGATTCGCCGGCGAGCGCCTTGCTGCCATGGAGCTCAAAGACAGCTTCGGCCAGACCACCACCATCCGCTTCACCCAATTCGAACGCAACCCCGCGCTGGATGCGAGCCGATTCCGCTTCACCCCGCCCCAGGGCGCGGATGTGGTGGGCGAGTAGGGCGCTCAATCCTCTGTGTTGTCGTCCTCGAGCGAAGGCGCGCTGTGCGCTTCCTCGTCCTCATCATCCCACTCGGGCACATGATTGCGGGCATCCCGGACATCCTGCGCCAAGAGCTCCACCTGCTGCAATAACGAAGGCAGCGGCGGAACCCTCTCCTCCGGGTTCAGATGGCGATGCAGATGGCGAAACTCAAAGGACGCTGCGTTTGACATGACACCCTCCGTGAGTTGGATGACACAACGCTAGCGCCAAGGCAAAACCGCCGCTGTGACAAAACTCCTCGAGAGGGTGCTGTGCGCTTCGGCCAGTGAGTAGAGAAAACACAGGGCCGGAACATTAAAACCCTTCCAACTCCAATAATCTGCGCTCTGAAGGATGCGGTGGAGTAGCGGCGGGCGGGGGGTGTCCATGAGAATCGGGGCGGTGGTTGATCGGAGCACGATGTTGAGCAAGATGGGCCGGGGGTTCAAGATGGGTTGGCTGGATGATTAAAAATTCGCCAATCGCGGTGATTTCGTTGGGCTTCTCCTCGCAACCAGTCTGCCCCGGCCTCAGGCCATACGCGGCGGCATAAGCCGAGACTTGATGTAACAGCCTGTCCCGGGTGCCTGAGCGTGAATGAGTGTTGATGATTCGGTCCTTAAGGCATCATCTTTACAGACTGCTCCCGGAGTCGTGCGGTTCAGGGCTCGGCGGTCACGATGACCTCGCGTGAATCCGCTCTGCCCATCGGGTCCAAGACGCGAATCAGGTAGGTGCCTGCCTGCGAAGGTGTCCATTGCACCGCCACCCCGGGGCGCGCGGCTGCGAGATAACTGTCATTGACGAACCAGTACAGCGTATCGACCCCGCCTTCGCCGGTTGCCACGAGTGACACGATGTTGCCTTCGGGCCGGGCGTGGCGCATCACATAGGCGGCACCGCGAACCGGGTTGGTGATGGTGGGGGGCGTGCCGGCTGCGCCGTCGCCACATTCACCCGCAGGCGGCGTGCGCCGGGGCATGCCGGCTTGGGCAAACAGGCGCAGCAAATCAGATGGCCAGTATTCATACACCACCTCTTGCACCTGGCTGCTGTCATAAGGCGGGCAGGCGAGACGTCCGGTGCGCTTGTCTACCTTCACCGCCCGATGTACCGTGCTAAGGCGTATCGGCGATTTACCCGGCACGAACCAGCTCTCTACCTTCAGCGGACAATGCACGTTGGGCAGATCGCCCGAGGCCGCGCAGACCTCTACCCGCGCCAGACCCGGCGGGGTGCGGAAGATCGGTTCGACCACACTGCCGCCCGCCGCCACGGCATCGACGATCTGAAAAAAAAGTGGTGCAGCTGCCTGCACACCCACATAGGCCGGATTACCCTCACCATCGAAACGGCCGATCCACACCGCCAGCACATACTGGCCGAAAACGCCCACCGACCAGGCATCGCGAAAACCCCACGAGGTGCCGGTTTTCCAGGCCACCGGCACTGGCACGCGGGCCCCGGCCAGGGTGCCCTCGGGGCGCGGGTTGTCGCGCAGCATGTCCAGCGTCATGAAGCTGGCCTCTTCGGATAACAATCGCAAGCCGCTATCGTTTGCAGCGGGTTTGGCAGCACCCCGCAAATATTTGAGCGGCCGCAGTACACCGCGGTTGGCGAGCATGGCGTAGAGCATCACCAGCTCTTCCATGGTCACATCCCCGCCCCCCAGCGCCAGCGACAGACCGTAGTGCTTTTCATCCAACATGCGTGACACCCCCGCCTGTTTGAGAAAGTCGTAAAGCGAGGGGGCAGACAAGCGGGAAGACAGCGCCACCGCAGGCACGTTGCGACTGCGGATCAGCGCATCGTGCGCGGTAATCGGGCCGGCAAATGTGCCGTCGAAATTTTCAGGGCTGAACGGCCCGAAGGAGGTCGGTGCGTCTTTCAAAACCGACAGTGGATGAATCAGCCCCTGATCCATCGCCAGTGCGTAAATGAAGGGTTTGAGTGTCGAGCCCGGCGAGCGTTTCGCCAAGGTTCCGTTCACCTGGCCGCTGATCAGTGCATCGTGAAAATTGGCAGAGCCCACCAGTGCCTTGACTTCCAGCGTTTGAGTATCGACCAGTATCGCAGCGGCGTTATCGATGCCGATCGCGCGATGTCGCTCGACGTATTGACGTACCTGGCGTTCCAGTGTGCGCTGGAGCACAAGATTGAGCGTAGTATGAATCTCGCGCGCGCTGCCTTCATCGCGTGCCAGCAATTGATTGACAAGATGCGGCGCGAGGAAAGGCAGCTGATTGGCCAGCCGCAAATTAAGGGGCAAGGTCATCAACCCGGCCTGCGAAGCAGCGGCCGGATGACGCGCGCACCAGCGTTCGAACAGCCGCCGCCGCGCATCCATGAGGGATGCTCCCTGCCCGCCCTGACCACCTTTCCCGTCGCGAATGAGCGAACGTTTGGCGGGCGACTGGGGGATCACCGCCAGCGTCATGATTTCCGGCAGTGACAAGGCCTGGGTGGCCTTGCCGAAATGAATCAAACTGGCGGCACCTACGCCTTCGATATTGCCGCCAAAGGGCACCAGATTCAGATACGCCTCGAGGATGTCGTGCTTGGAATACATCAGCTCGAGTTGCAGCGCGCGTGCGATTTGCCTGATTTTTCCGCCGAGGCTGCGGGAGGTATTGGCATCGATCAGGCGTGCAAGCTGCATGGTGATGGTCGAGCCGCCCTGTCGAGGTTCGCGGACGATATAGGTTCGCCACCCACCCCGCAAAAGAGACAAGGGGTTAATGCCAGGATGCGCGTAAAACCAGCGGTCCTCCTGCAGCAAAAAGGCCTCCGCCAGATCGGGCGAGATCGAATCGAGCGGCAACCACAATCGATAGCGATCGTCCTTCGCCAAGGTCAGGCGCAAAAGTTGCCCGCGGGCGTCATACACCCCCACCGAGGAGGTGTAGCGGCTGGCAAGTGGCGGTTTGGGCCAAAGCCGGACAGCGGCCAAGGTGGCAATGATCGCGGCCAGGAGCGCAAGCGCAAAGAGCAGTCGCGGCGATTCAATACGCATGCAAGACACCCGACATCACAACACCACCCACCATGGCTTAGCGTTTCTCCACCACGATTTTGCCGCCTGTCGTTCGAGCCCGGACGCCACGGTCATACATTGATTCGCCAAAGGCCGGCGGAATCACGAACGTGCCGACATTGCTCGCGCGGATGCGATAAACGAATTCCTGGAAATCGCCCGTCACCGCGCCGTAGAGCACCACCCGGTCTTCGCGCAGATCGGCATAGTCGGGACGCCAGGTAGAGCTCGTAGTGCCAATCGGCGCGCGCCACGGGGCCGGTTGCTGCGCACCACCGCCGGGCGCCTCGCCATTTTCACCTTCCGGGCGCTCGCCATTTTGGGCGGTCGGCATGTCCGCCTCCTGCTCGGCCGGTTTGGGGTTGATCACCAGATCAAACCCGCCGGGCAGCAAATCCACCAGTGCCATGCTGTCGAGGTAAGTCCGGCCGATGGCGCGGAATTTGAGCCTCACTTCAACATCGTCCCCCACCTTCACCGAGCGCACCGGCTTGCCTGCGGCATCCACATATTCCCGCAGGATTTCAAAATTATTTTTGATTTCCTTTTCAGGCAGGCCACGATCAAAGCCGCTTTGCTCGACCACGTAATACGCGGGCAAATCGCTGCTATTGGAAAACTCGAGCTTGGCCGCGTCTGCGGTGAAACTGCCGCGGCGTATGATTCCTGGCGGCAGCGTGAGCGCGCGCTTGCTTTTGTCGCGCAGCAACTCGTTAATCGCCAGCGTACCCGGCGGCAATCTTTCCGCTGCAGTGGCCAAGGCATCGAAAGCCAGGATCGACCGCCCCGAGGAATGCGTGTTGTAACGACCTTCAGCAATCTCCTTCACCATGCCGTTGATCACCTCTGGTGGGATGCGCGGCAGCCGCTCGGGGAAGTGCTTGGCCAACACATACAAAAGCTGCGCATCGTTGGATAACACATCGGAATAACTATCGATCGCTGCCGGCCATGCGGCGAAAGACACCCCCGCGATCAAACGATCCGCCAGCGATTTTTGTTGCATTAGCCTGAAGCTTGCCGCGAGGTAGGCCGCTGAGATGTCTTTGGCATACACCTTGGCGTGTTGGGTCTCGAGCTGCTTTTGCAGCGCCGCCGCGAAGTTGGTGGTGACGATACCCTGCCGCGTCAGCAGATAAATCGCATAGGCGCGGGTGCGCGCTTCCCGCAACCCGCCGCGATCAGACGCCGCGAGCGCCCGCAGCCAAGTATTGCCATTGTCGATCACATCGGCCGGCACATGCCGGCCCCGCTCGCGCGCTTCAATCAAAAAGTGCATGGCGTACACCGACACCAGATCGACGACGTGCGCGTTGGCAGCCCACAGCCCGAACGCACCCTCAACGTTCTGGCGGCTGCGCAGCACATCGATGAGGTCTTCCAGGCTTTTGTAGCCCTCCGACTTCACATACCCGAACTCGGGCCGGCCACCCAGAATCAAGGCCGGCATGGCCTGGCTCAGCAATTGTTCGGTGCAGGAATAATCGAATCCATGCAGATAAGCCGTAAGGCCGTGGGCCAGCCCCAATGGCACATGGGAAATGCTGGCTTCGAGTTTGCGGTGATGCGGGTAGAGGTTGCGAGTCACCGGCGCCTGCGCGCTGCCATTGCGCACCGTGCCGGCCACAAGCTGCGTCATGAAAGGCTGGGCGGGGCGCACACTGATACCGGTGGTGAGGCGGGCGCTCTTGTTCATGCCACTGGCGGCAAAGGTGAGCGAGCCGGCACCCAGCGCATCTTTCACCCGAACCGTAAAGCGGGTGGCGCCTTCACGCAGTTCGCCCACCTTGAGCGACCGGCTAGCCGCACCCACAACTTCAAACTGTGGAGACGCGGCGAGCGAAACCGCCACCTGCGCCTGAGCGCCCGAACCCGTCACATTATTAGCCACGCCCACGCTGACCTCGAATTCATCACCGGGCGTCACGGTCAAAGGCGCATTGGGTGATAACACGAAATCGCCACGTGAGAGCGTCTTCTTCTCGAAAACGCCAACGGCATCGTTAGCCACTGCCACAGCCATCACGCGCAAGGTGCCATTGAAGGTGTCCGGCACTTGCCAGGTCAGTTCGCGCTCTTGCGGGCCGCTGTCGATGATCCCGGACCAGTAGGCGACCGGTTTGTCAGTCTTGCGTTTGAACGGATTGAGGTGCTTGCCCAGCGCACTGCCGGCATCCCCCCCGGGGGCCGCCGCTGCCATGAAGCGCTTGAACTCGGGCAGGATCATGTCGAGGATTTGGGAGGTGCGCACTTCCAGCGAGCGTTTCTGGAAAAAATACCCCAGTGGATCAGCCGTCTTGTAACGCGACACCTGCAAAATGCCTTCATCGACCGCGAACAACACCAGACGCGAGGGCTGCTCGGTGCTGTGGCGGAACGTGATTGTCTCGCCCGGCTTGACCCGATCGGGCACCTTGACCGTCGCTTTGAGTTTGCGACGCCCCAAATTCACCGAAAACGGCTGCACGCCATAGGCCAGCGGGCTTGCGTAAATTTCGCTCGACGCGGCATCACGCACGAAGGTCACGTTCACATAACCATTGCCCTCGAAATCCTTGGGTACGGTGATTTTTTGAGTGGATGCCGTCGTCCGGGTCGAAAACCAGACATGTTTATACACACGGTCCCGCTCGATTGTGATCAGGCCCGATCCAACATAAGGCGCCTGAATCGAGACCTCGATTTCGTCACCCGGGTTGAAATCCTTCCGATTGAGCTTGATCTGAAGCTCGGCGTTTTTATCAAGGGCGCGCGACAGGTTGGCTTGGCCGGCAACATCATACGAAACGCGAATCAGATCCTGCCCCTGGCTGTTACGCACGACATAGCTGAAGCTGCCCGGGGTGTCTGTGACGAGCGACAAGTGCGCCCCCGCTGCTGCAATGGAAAACGGTTTTTCGCTGAGCACCACCTGCTTCTCGCGCGATTCGTACTTGTAAGTGCCGTTTGGCTGTTGGGTCAGCACCGATACAAATTTGCGCTCGATGTGCGCGAGTCTGAGATCGCGGGCTTCGATGCGATCGGCTTTGGGATCAATCGAAATCAACTCCACGCTGCGCTTGGCAGATCGCGATATGTAGCTCAAGTCGCCGTCAGCCTTGTAACCGAGGAGATAGGGCATGCTGGATACGAGCGTTGCCGCCTCGGCTGAGACACCACGACCGCCATCGGCTTCAAAACCCTGCGCGACCAAATGCACGCGATAGGTCGCTTGGGCAAAGCGCGAGAGGTTGAGATCTAATTCAAGTTCGCCCTTTTCATCAGTTTTGCCTTCTGCCAGAGGTTCGGTGAAGCCCTCTTTGGCGTACTGCGGATCATGGAATTGATAGTCGCGCCAACGGGCAAAAGCAGGCAGCGCGGGCTGCAAGGAGAGCGTTGCCGTCACCCGGCGCGCCTCGGCCGGCGTGCCAAAGAGGTTCTGCAAACTGACACGCGCTTTCAAGTCCTGCGGCGACACCCAGCCATCGACTGATTCACTGGAAAAACGGGTATTCATCTTCAGCCGGTCCGGCATGAATTCCTGTACCTTCACCTTGACCGATCCGATCTGGCTGTCGCGCCGGCCATCTTTGACGATGTAGAGCGAAACGGTGTAATCCCCCGTGGGCGAGGTGTCTTGTGTGGTGTGGCGTAACTCTTCGAAACCACTGGCCGATAACTTGATTTTTTCCCTGCGCACTGCAAGGCCGCGGGCATCGGTCACTTCATATTCCAGCGGCACGCCGGCCGTTTGCACGCCCCAGTCAGCGGCTTTGACAATCATGCCGACGCGAATTTCCTCGCCGGGCCGATAAATACCCCGATCCGAAAAAAGGTAAGCGGATAGCTTGCCTGCCTCGGTGTTGTTTTTGATGCCACCGATATCGAAGCGCGAGAAATCGATCCTGCGATTGCTGCGGTCATAAGGCAGAAACGAGGTATCCCCCGCCTTGCGCGCGACATACACCGACGGTTGTTTTTCGCGCGTGAAGGCGGCCAGATTGGGCAATTGCGCATGCCCGCTGGCATCCGTGGTCTGGGTGGCAATCACTTGGCCATTCCTCCCGAGCACATCCACTGTCACTCCCGCAGCCGGCTGACCGGTGGCAATCGACTGCACAAAAACATCCTGCGTGCCAGCCACCGCACGTTTGACCACCAACCCCAGATCGGTCACCACAATCAGGCGACTGTCTTCCACCCCGGTGGCCTCGCTGGTTTTTGGGTCGAAACTTTCCGCTTTGACAAAAAATATCCCGCGGCGAGTGCCCTCGCTGTCCAGATATTTGGCTAGATCCAGTGTCAGATAATTTGGCTTGCCCTGACGCGCAGGCGGCACTTCCACCACCTGCGTGTAGCGCTCGGAAAGCGCGTCTTGCCCGAAGTTTTCCGGAAAGTTGGGG
>JBEAUN010000034.1:0-4411 GCA_041161415.1 Pseudomonadota bacterium
TCGGGAATCAGCAGATCACGGCTATTGCTGCGGATGACATTGCGCGAGAGATCGAGCAGCTTGAGTTCGTGCAATTGATCAAGCCAATCGGGAAATTTTTGCAAACGATTGCCGCTTGCCTTGAGCGCTTCAAGATGCGGCAGATGCGCGATCACATCCGGCAAGGATTCAAGCTGAAGGTCAGCGAGATCCAGCTCGCTTGCTTTGTTTTGCCAAGCCGCGGTGATGCGGTTTTGCGCTTCGCTGATGTTGTGCGGCAGGCCGCCGTCTGGATGCTGGAAATCCACTGCCCAGCAATTGAGCCGGGCGTGGAATTCCGAGGCGTCGAGCGCGGGTTCGGCGCGGAGTTCTTCATCGAAAGCCTGGTGAAAAAAAGACAGCGCGTCCTTGGCGGTGATGCTTCTCACATTGCTTGGCATGGCGTGTTGCTCTTTCGGTTGAGGGGTGGCAAAGCATTTGAAGGCCGCCCCTCAACGCCTGCCTCAACCGCGCGCGTGGCGCGCTCGCGCTTCGCGAATCGCGGCGCGCACTTGCGAGGGCGCTGTGCCGCCCACATGATCGCGGGCATTGAGCGAGCCTTCAATCGTCAGTACCGAGAATACATCATCACTCACCAGATTTGAAAAGCTCTGCAGCTCGGAAAGACTCAGCGCTGACAGCTCGCGCGAGGTGTCTTCCGCCAGCCGCACCGCGCGCGCCACAGCCTCATGCGCATCGCGGAAAGGCAGGCCTTTCTTGACGAGATAATCCGCCAGATCCGTGGCTGTGGCATAGCCGCGGCGCAAGGCTTCTTGCATCGCCTGCGGCTTCACCTTGATGCCGGTGATCATGTCGGCAAATACCCGCAGGGTGTCGATCAATGTATCTGCGGTATCAAACAGTGGCTCTTTGTCTTCCTGGTTGTCTTTGTTGTAGGCAAGCGGTTGGCCTTTCATCAGCGTGAGCAGGCTGATGAGATTGCCATTGACCCGGCCTGTCTTGCCGCGTACCAGTTCCGGCACATCGGGGTTTTTTTTCTGCGGCATGATCGAAGACCCGGTGCAGAAACGATCTGCGAGATCAATGAAGCCCACCGCCGGATTCATCCACAAAATGAGCTCTTCCGAAAGCCGCGACAAATGCGTCATCAAGAGCGCGCCGGCGGCGCAGAATTCAATCGCAAAATCGCGGTCGGACACTGCATCGAGCGAATTCTGGCACACCGCTTCAAAGCCCAATTGCGCCGCCACGAAGGCGCGGTCGATTGGGTAGGAAGTGCCCGCCAGCGCCGCTGAGCCGAGCGGCAGGCGATTGATGCGCCGGCGGCAATCGACAAAGCGCTCACGATCGCGCGAGGTCATTTCCACATAGGCCATCAGGTGATGCCCGAAAGTGATCGGCTGGGCCACCTGCAGGTGGGTGAGGCCGGGCATCGGGGTATCGGCATGGGTCTCCGCCAGATCGAGGAGGCTCCCCTGCAGGGCATCGATCAGCGTGAGGATGTCATCACTGGCATCACGCAGCCACAGCCGGATGTCAGTGGCCACCTGATCATTGCGCGAGCGGCCGGTGTGCAGCCTTTTGCCGGCATCGCCCACCAGCGCGGTGAGGCGCTTTTCGATATTGAGGTGCACATCTTCCGCATCCAGGCTCCAGGTAAATTGCCCGGCTTCGATCTCGGCTTTGATCTGCGCCATGCCGCGTTCGATGTCGGCCAAATCCTGGGCGCTGATGATGCCTTGACGGGCGAGCATCGTGGCGTGGGCTAATGAGCCGCGAATGTCCTGCATGGCCATGCGCTGATCGAAAAACACCGAGGCGGTGTAGCGCTTTACCAAATCGGACACAGGTTCGGAAAAACGGCCCGACCAGGCCTTGTGGGCATCAGCAGGAAGACTGTCTTTTGTCATGGTGGAAATCGGCTGAAATGTGGATGCTTGAAGCCAAAGCGCTGTGGGCGCATGGTCATGGGAGCGTGCAGAGATGGCGATTATAAATGATTCATTGCATCTGCTAGGCGAGGGGCTTCTCCGTGATTCCAGCAGGGTGGCTGCGTTATGAGCCGCGCCCAGCGTATTTTGATTGTCGAGCCCGATGCCAGCGAGCGGGCAGCAGTGCGTGCGGCCTTGTCGCAGATCACGCAGCGCGTGCCGCTACGGGTGGTGGGCGAGGTCAGCGATGGCGTGGCGGCGATTGAATTCATGGCGCATGAGTCGGTCGATTTATTGGTGAGCGAGCTTGAGCTGCCGAGGATGGAGGGCGTGGAGCTCATGCGCCACCTCGCCGGCCGCGAGGCCCGCCCGGCGGTCGTGCTGATCTCCCATTACGATCTTGAGCGAGAACGGCGGTTCGCAGCGCTGGGCCTGCCGCTCATCAGGAAGCCGATCACGCCACAGGCGCTGGCTTGCGGCGTTAATGAAGCGCGCAAAGTGAGCGCCGAAGAGGGTGAGCAACTGCGCGCCTTGCAGCCTGGGCCGCGGCGTTATTTATCCTGCGTGGAGCGCGGCAAGATTCGGCTGGTGGCGGTGGATGAGATCAGCTACTTGCGCGCGGAATTGAAATACGTCACCGCCAAAACGCCGGGGCGCGATTATCTGCTGGATGCGTCTCTTACCCAGCTGGAGCAGGAATTCGGGGAGCGGTTTTTGCGTGTGCATCGCAATTGCCTGGTGGCCCGGCAATGGATCGCCGGCTTCGAGCGCACCCATGATGCCGGCGGCGAGCCGCATTGGCTGGTGCGGCTGTCAGGCTCGAGTGAGAAATTGCCGGTGAGCCGGCGGCAATGGCCGGTGGTGAGGGCGAGGACTTAAAGGGGCCGCCGCAAGGCATCAGGCTTGATGACTTGCGGCTTTGTCGGTGATGGCAATTTAAGCCGTGAGAGGCGGTGCCTCCGGCAAGTCTTCATTCGGCGCCAGCACGCCGTTATCGATCAGCTGGCGGCGCAGCGCTTCGGCGTGGATGCTGGCAAGCTCCATGTCGGAGAGGCGCTCAGACCCGCTTGGCCCGGCAGCGATGATGCGCTTGAGCCGCTCGCCCACCTCACGATCAAACCGCTCACGACGCGAATTTTCAGCGACCACGGCGGCATTTTGGTGCCCATTGCCTGCGATCAGCGTGGTGTGAGAGGCCGACAGCAGGCCGGAGATGCTCTCGGCATAGTGCTGTACCATCTCGCTATGCCCCGATGCGCTCGGGTTGCCAAGGCCGGGGCCTTGCGTCGAGCTCTTGCCGATGGCGCTGATGTCAGCCCGCCATTCGTGCTCCAGCGTTTCCATCAGACCTGCGAGCGATGTGCTGCCCGGTTGGGATGTCGCTGCGGGTTGGTCACCGTGCCGCCCGGCGGGGCTGCCTTGGCTCAAGGATGCGGCGCTTTGCGAGGCACTCCCCAGGCTGGCAGTTTCGGGTCGGGCGACGTCAAGGTTTTGAGGCGCCTGATTCTGGCTGGCGGCACTCAAAGCTTGCCCGGCAGGCGCTGTCATCACTGTTTGCAACGTGTTGTTCGGCGATGAGAACGTCCGCATCTGGGCTCCTGGGCCGGGCATGTCGGTCTTGCCGGTGATGCTCTGCGGGTCGGTGCTAGCGGCGGCCGGCAGCGGGCGCTCGGTCTTTGCGGCTGGGGTGTCGCTCAAAGCCCCGCGGGCTGTGCTGCCACTGTGTGCCGCGGGCGGCCAAGCGGTGGCGGTTTGCGAGGGCGCGCTTTCTTGGCGGCCTGCGCCCGCTTGCTGAGTCGGCGCCGACGTGTGAATCCGGGTTTCTGCCAAAGGTGGGCCCATTCGAGCCGTATCCGCGGGGGCGAGTTTGACATCCACCGGGCGGGCAGTGGGCAATCGCGGTTCGGTCGCCTCGGCCTCTGGCAGGTGCGCTTCGACCGCCTGGGCCTGCGGCAAGCGGGCATCAACCGACTGAGCTTGGGGCAGACGCACTGACACAGGGCGGGCCTCGGGCATGCGCGCTTCTACAGGTTGGGCATCAGGCAGGCGAGGGGCTGTCAGGCGAGCATCTGAGCCGTGGATTTTGGCGGAGATTTCTTTCCCGCCCTGGCCGCCGCCGCGCGCCTCGGTCCGGCTGGTGTTTGCTGTCGAAGCATCCTCTGGCCCCGACCGTGGCAAGCTTTGGCGCAGGCCGGCAGCCATGTCTACCGGGCCTTGTTTGGCCAGACCGCTGGCGATGCGATCGGGGTCAAGTCGGGTTTGGAGATTCTTTGGGGCGGGCGCTTCGCCCAGGAGGCTGGTGCGGGGGCGAGGCTGGTGTTCTGGCAAGAGAGGCTCGGGGTGGTGTCCACCCGTTCGGGTTTCCCGCAGTTGGGTGCGCAAGGCGGCAAGGGCGGCTTGATCGTTGGCAGAGGGTTGTTCTGGTTTCATTTTTTACCTCGTTCCAAGCGGCGCACGGCTTAAATTCGCAGGCCACTAAAGCGTGTCGGTCGACGTTGGGA
>JBEAUN010000154.1:0-2856 GCA_041161415.1 Pseudomonadota bacterium
CACCCGCACCCCGTCTGCGAAAAATTCCCGTGGCGGCGGGTTGAGTTCAAAGGCGCGGGAAAGCCAGCCTTGCTGGCGCACTTCCTGGCTGGCTGAGGCGGTGTTCCAGATCTCAATCGAACGAAAATGAGAAAGATTCGGCGCGGGGTAGCCGACCCCTTGCAGCACTGCCAATTCACGCGCCTCCCACAGCGGCAAGAGCGGCTGCAAGGCAGGATGCAGACCCACCTCTTGGCTTAGCTGCAACACCGCATCGCGACTCACCGCGAGCTTGGGTCGCAGATCGTAATACGTGGCATCGGCATAGGGCACCACGGTGTTCACGCCATCATTGCCGCCTTTTAATTCGATCAGCACCAGGAGCCGTTTCATCCCTGGCTGTGCGGCCCACACGCTCACCTGCGAGGAGAGAAAATAGGCTCCAGCGCCCGCCATCAAAAACTGCATGAGCTGCCTGCGTTTTGCACTGTGTTCCATGGCGACTCCTATTTCAACTGAAAATGCGGATCGGCCACCCAGCCTGCCAAATCCAGCGAGGGCGTTTGCGCCGCGCCGCTGCCCAGGACCAACCATTTCGCATCCAGCCCAGCCAGCTCAACCGCTCGCTGCCACGCCACAGGATTGACGAGTCCCGTTGAGGCGCGGGTGGATTGCGCGCCGGGCGAGCCCACCAGCTTGGTGAGATATTCGCGGCGCTTGAGCAGCGTGTTGCTGTCAATCCACGCATCCCCGCCCGGCCAGCCTTTCACATTGGGCGGAGCAAAGAGCGCCTGCCCCATCTGGTTGATATGCACCGCGGCATTGATCACCGGTCCGGCAGACGACCCCGCCACACCGAATAGCCGCACACTCCCCACCACCAGCTCGACCGGCGATTTCACCAGCGTGCCGCGGTTGGCAGGATCCCAGAAGGCGGGGCTATTGAATAACTCGCGCAAGGCAACACGGATGTCATAGCCATTGTCGCGAAAGCGCTTGGCGATGCGTTCGACCTCTTTTTTATTCGGGTTGGGCGAGACGAATTCACGCCAAAGTTTGGTGGTGATGAATTCCGCCGTGGCGCGTTGCGCGAGCAAGACATTGAGCACTGCATCGCCATCCAGCGGCCCGGATGTGCCCAGCACGGTCTTGATGCCATCGTCATGCAGCCGCGGGCGAAACACAAACTCCCCGCGCTCGCGATCAAAGCCCCAGCCAGTGAAGGCGCGCGCGGCTTCTTTCACATCTTTCTCGGTGTAATGCCCTTCGCCCAAGGTGAAAAGCTCCATCACCTCGCGTGCGAAGTTTTCATTAGGCGCTTCCTTTTTCGAGCTCGCGGCATCCAGATACACCACCATCGCGGGGTCTTTTGACACGGCATGCAAAAGGCGCGCAAAGCTGCCCAGCGCCTCGCGGCGAAAGAGCGCATTTTGCCGGTACATCAGCGTGGGCGAATGCACCTTTTGGGTGCTGGACGCAAAGTGGTTGTGCCAGAAGAGCGTCATGCGCTCGGTGAGGGGGCTGTCGGTGACGAACATCTCATCCACCCACCAATCGCGCAGCGCACGCTCCTGCTCATGGCGCTGCTGGTTTCGCGCCTTGATCTCCTCCGGGGTGAGATCTTTACGCGGTTGAGGCGGCTGGTAAGACTTCACTTCCGCCGGCGGCGCGGTCACGGGCTCTTGACGAACTTGGGCGAGGAGCTGCTCCACCGCATCCTGGCGGGACAGCGCACGCCATTTTGCCAACTCCGCCGCCGTCGGGGTGAAGCCGCTGCGGGCGAGAAGATGCCGCGCATCGTCCTCTCCCATGGGCGCTGCATGCGCGTCAAACACTGCCAAAAGCCCTAAAAGGGCGCAAAAAATCCTGACCATGCTCACTGCCCATCCCGATGTTTTGGCGGCCCATAGACCGTCTCGCGTGCGCGGCGCATTTCCTGGCGGAACTGGCGGCGCTCTTCAGCGCTTTGGCCTACGTCAGCAGGGCGCACGCGATCGGCACGCCGCTCTTCCATCGCCCGGCGACGCTCGCGCATTTGTTCGCGCTGGGCTTCACGCGCTGCGCGACGTTCAGCAGAATCAAGCACGGCTGCGCCCTGCGCCTGGCTTACCTGGGCAAGCGTAACATCCGGTTGCGCCATGACCGGCTGGCCGGCGCTGATCACCAGACCCATCCCTAAGGATTGAATAAAAAATCTACTGCGATTCATGTGGCCTCCAAAATGAGGGCATCTATGTGTTGCATGCTAACGCCGCCAGGCTGTGCGACCAAGGCGAGTTTGTAAGTGTTTGTAACACCCTCGCCCGGCCCGAGTGACAAGCCCGGGCCAATCCAGCTAGCATGACAGCAACATCAACCCGACTCGACTCATGCAGCGCAAAATCATCGTTGTCGACGACGACACCAAGCTTCGCACTCTGCTAACCCGCTATCTCACCGACCAAGGCTTTGCGGTGAAGGCCGTGGGGGATGCCGAGATGCTTGACCGCGCGCTGCTTCGCGATCGATTCGATCTCTTGGTGCTCGATCTCATGCTGCCCGATGAAGATGGCGTGTCCATCTGCAAGCGGCTGCGCGCAGGCAATGATATTTCAAACCGCATGCCGATTTTAATGCTCACCGCCCGCGGCGCGGACGAAGAGCGCATCAAGGGGCTCAATGCCGGCGCCGATGACTACCTTCCCAAGCCCTTCAACCCGCGAGAGCTTCTTGCCCGTATCGAAGCAATCCTGCGGCGCGCCCCACCGGCAAGCCCCGCGCCGCTGGGCCAGGGCGAAGTCTGTTTCGGGCCGAATCGGCTTAATCTGGCCACCCGCAGCTTGACGCGAGATGGCGTGGCGGTGCCACTCACCAGCCAAGAGTTCGCGCTGCTTAAAT
>JBEAUN010000175.1:0-9854 GCA_041161415.1 Pseudomonadota bacterium
CAACACGCATAAACTCGATACGCATTTCCCGCCAAGATGAAATGCCCCTACTGCGCGCTGCCTGACACCCAGGTCATCGACACCCGAGAGACCGAAGAAGGCGATATCGTGCGCCGGCGCCGGCGCTGCCCCTCTTGCGACAAGCGATTCACCACCTATGAGCGCATCGAATTAAAGCTGCCGCAGGTTGTCAAAAAAAATGGCTCGCGGGCGGAATACAGCCGGGAAAAGCTCCTGGGCAGCATGATGCTGGCCTTACGTAAGCGCCCGGTGACCACCGAAAGCGTGGAAGCCGCAGTGGATAGAATCGAGCTCCATTTGCTCTCGCTTGCCGAGCGGGAAGTGCCCTCGGATAAGCTCGGCGAGCTGGTGATGCGTGAATTGCGCAAGCTGGATAAAGTGGCTTATGTACGCTTTGCCTCGGTGTATCGTAATTTCGAGGATGTGGATGAGTTTTCTGCCGCCATCCGCGAGATCTCCAAAAATGCGGGGCGTTGATGTCTGCGCCCCCTGCCCTTTTTACAGCTGAAGATCACGCCTTCATGGCCCGTGCACTCGAGCTCGCGGCGCGCGGAAGCTGCACCACCTCCCCCAACCCGCGGGTGGGGTGCGTGATCACCCAAAATGGCTCGATCGTTGGCGAAGGGTTTCATCTGCGTGCCGGCGAGCCCCATGCTGAAATTCACGCCCTCGCCGTGGCCGCAGCGGCCGCCCGCGGGGCAACTGCCTACGTCACGCTCGAGCCCTGTAATCACCAAGGCCGCACTCCGCCTTGCGTAGATAGCCTGATTAGCGCCGGCATCGCGCGCGTGGTGGCGGCCATGGAAGACCCGAATCCGCAGGTGGCCGGCGCCGGGTTGAAGCGCCTGGCGGCATCTGGCGTATCGGTCAGTGTTGGTCTCATGGCAGCGGCCGCGCAGGAATTAAATCTCGGCTTCATCTCGCGCATGACGCGAGGCCGCCCGTGGGTGCGGCTCAAGGTGGCGGCAAGCCTGGATGGCAAGACGGCGCTCGCCTCCGGGGCGAGCCAATGGATTACCTCACCCGACGCCCGCAAGGACGCGCACCGCGCCCGCGCTATGGCATGCGCCATTCTCACCGGCGTGGGCACCGTGCGGGAGGACAACCCCGCCCTCACCGTTCGCGAGGTGCCCTGCGAGCGGATGCCGATGCGCGTGGTGGTCGATAGCCGGCTGGCGACTCCTCCCGCCGCGCGGCTTTTTGATGGCACCGGCCAGGTGATGATCTTTCATGCCGAGCGCGATGCCGCACGTGAGGCCGCCTTACTGGCTCGCGGGGCCAAGCTTTGCCATTGTCCTGGCACAGACAACAAGGTGGACCTGGCTGCGATGCTGAACGAGCTGGGCAGGCTGGGCGTCAATGAACTCCTCGTCGAGGGCGGTGCCGGCCTGAATGGCGCCCTGCTCAGCGCCGGGCTGGTTGATGAGCTTCTGATTTATCTCGCGCCGGCGATTTTGGGCTCGCATGGGCGCGGCATGTTCGATCTGGCGGCGCTCACCTCGCTGGATGAACGATACAACCTGGATATCCGCGAATTGCGCCGCGTCGGCCAAGACATCCGGCTATTGGCGAGATTGAAAAGCTGAACACTATTTTGCTGCGGTCTGCTTTCATGCTGAAAACACTTTTATTCCTTCTCACAGCCTGCATCACCGCCTTGCCAGGTGCCGCGAGCGCGGAGATAGCGGTTGCCCTCAATGCCGATGACGCCACAGTCAGCCTCATCGATACCACGACCTACAAGGAAATCGGGCAAGTGCCGGTGGGCAAAGAGCCGCATCACCTGATGCCCACACCCGATGACAAAGAGCTCTTGGTGGCTGCCGCCATGTCGAACGAGCTCATCGTGCTCGACCCCAAGACCGGGCAAGTCCTGCGGCGCATCAAGCAGATTTCCGACCCATATCAAATCGGTTTTTCTCCGGACAAAAAATGGTTTGTCTCTATCTCGCTGCGGCTTGACCGAGTCGATATTTATCGCGCCCAGGATTATTCGCTGGTGGCCCGCATCCCCGCGCCCAAGGCACCCAGCCATGTAACTTTTGATGCCGATAGCAACTACGCCTTCGTCACCTTGCAGAATTCTGGCGAGATCATGGCGATTGATCTCAAGACCCACAAGGAAGCCTGGAAAATGCGTGTGGGGCCAACGCCAGCAGGCATCTGGATGACGCCGGACGAGAAGCATCTGCTGGTGGGCATCATGGGTGCAGATTTTGTGCGGGTGGTAGATTGGCGCAACAAAAAATTAGTGAGCTACATCCGCACGGCGCCCGGCGCACATAATTTTCAGGCGCTGGGCGATGGCAAACATGTGCTGGTGAGCAATCGCGTGGCGAACAGCATCTCGATCATCGATCAGGAAAAGCTCGCGCTGGTGGAAACCTTCCCGGTGCCCGGTGGGCCGGATTGCATGGAGGTGCGCCGCGACGGCAAAGAGCTGTGGGTGACCTCGCGTTTTGCACGCAAGGTGCATGTGATTGATCTTGCCACCAAGCAGATCAAACATGCGATCAATGTCGGGCGCTCGCCCCACGGTGTATATTTCATGAACCATGCGCCGCGCCGTTAGATTGCTATTGGGGAGTTGGCTGTGCAGCCTGACACTGGCCGCAGGGGCGCAATCAGCCTGCAAGGGCACGGTGTATCTCACCATCGACACCGGCTCGATGTCGCACGCTGAGTTGATTGCCGAAACGCTCAACAAACATCAAGTCAAAGCCACCTTTTTTCTGGCGAATGAAAAGACCGTCAAGGGCTTTGATTCGCTCAATGATTTCTGGACGCAATACTGGCGCGAGCGGGCGGCAGAAGGCCATGCCTTTGGCAGCCACACCTTTGACCACGGCTATTTCCGGCGCGATATCAAAGGCGGGCTGGTGAGTTATGAAGTGCCTGGCAAGCCGGCGCGGCTGCTTGATGCCCGCGGCGTGTGCGATGAACTCAATCGCGCGAAGACAGCCTTTCGCACCATGACCGGGCGTGAATTCGATCCGATCTGGCGCGCGCCGGGCGGACGCACCACGCCCAATGCACTCAAATTCGCCAAGCAATGCGGCTATCAGCATGTGGGCTGGACCGAATCCGGTTTTTTGGGGGATGAATTACCCAGCGACACCTACCCCAACGACACACTGCTCAAGCGTGCGCTGGCGTCGATTCGCGATGGCGATATTTTGATGATGCACACTGGCATTTGGTCGCGCAAAGAACCTTTCGCACCGATGCTCGACCCCCTGATCGCAGGCCTCAAAGCACGCGGCCTGTGTTTTGCAAAAATCACGGAACGAAAGTAGGTGACGATGCTAGACATCGTGCGTGAGCTTTTCGTTAGCGCCCACACCAGCTTGTTTGAGAACCTGGTGCAGCCGGTTTTGTTTCAACTGGGTTTAGCCGAATACCTCGAGATAGCGTACTCG
Source organism: Pseudomonadota bacterium (assembly GCA_041161415.1). Taxonomy (GTDB): domain Bacteria; phylum Pseudomonadota; class Gammaproteobacteria; order Burkholderiales; family Rhodocyclaceae; genus JBEAUN01. Next base: position 3,441 of record JBEAUN010000175.1, read on the forward strand.
GGCACTGAGTGGTTTTTATTGGGTGTAATCGAGCTCGCCGTGCTGTTTATGCTGCTGCGCCCGCTTGAAGCGCTCTGGCCTGCCGAGATCTGGCAGGATCGGCGTGCAGTTCGGGTGGATGTGCTGTATTCCGTGCTTAATCGCTTGGGCGTGGTGCCGCTTTTTGTTTTCACGCTGCTAGCCATTCCGCTCGCCAGCCTCGATGGTTGGCTGCGTATGCATGACTGGATTCCACGCCAACTGGAAGACTGGCTGCCGGGCTTGAATGGCCATCCGGTGGCGAGCTTTTTGCTGTATCTCTTGATCATCGATTTTGCCGAATACTGGCGGCATCGCTTGCAGCATGCCCTGCCCGCCTGGTGGGCCTTACACGCTGTGCATCACAGCCAGCGGCAGTTGAGTTTCTGGTCAGACAACCGCAATCATTTGCTGGATGAATTGATCGCCGGAGTCTGGCTGGCGACGATTGGTTTACTGGTCGGCATGCCGCCGGGGCAATTTGTTTTGGCGGTGATCGCGCTGCGCGCAGTGGAGAGCCTCGCCCATGCCAATACACGGCTGCACCTCGGGCGAATTGGCGAAAAACTGCTGGTGGGGCCGCGCTTTCATAGGGTGCATCACGGCATTGACTTTGCCCAGGTGGGCCGATCGCATGGGGTGAATTTCGCAGTCATCCTGCCGCTGTGGGATGTCATCTTCCGCACCGCGGATTTTAGAAGCGCCTTGCAGCCCACCGGGATTGATGACCAGTTGCAGGGGCGCGAGTATGGCGAGGGATTCTTGCGCCAACAGGTGCTGGGATTGAAGCGGATGGCCGCGAGCCTGACAGGCCGCGCCGCGTGAGCTTACGTTTCCTGTAAATCAGCCTCGCCGCACAGCGCCGATAGCGCGCGCCGTGTCGCATCGCGTAGCCTCACTGCCGCGGCCCAATCCGCTGCGGGGGTCACCAGCACGGCGCCAAGTTGCCATTCGATCTTGCCCCAGCGCGGCCAATAACTATGGTTGCGCAACACCGCCCGTGTGCCGCGCAGGGCGAGCGTGGCGACCGGTGCAGCGGCTCTGGCGGCCGCCACAAAGCCGCCCATGTGAAAAGGCCGCAAGCCACTTTGCCGCGTGAAGGTGGCCTCCGGAAACACAATCAGCGAGCGGCCGCGCAGCAAGAGGTCCGTCATGACGATGGCATCCTGCGCACTTTGCAGCGCCTGACCGCGCTCGACAAACACCGCCCCCAGACCTTGCAGAAAAAACCTCGACCACCACCGCGCGTTCAATTCCCGTTTAGCCACGAAGGCGTAGTCGATACGCGGCGGCAATACAGCGGTGAGTATCAGCACATCGAGGTAGCTCGCATGATTGACCATCAACACATGCGGCCGAGCGGGCAGCGCTGCTTCGCGCAGCGCCGCCTGCGATCTGCCGGTCAGCCAGAGTGTGGCCCGAGCCGCGGCGTGGACCACAAAGCGGCTTATGCGCGGTGCGCGCAAACCTGCCACCAGCGGCCAGGTGACCAGCGCAATCGGCAAAAAAACCGCCCAGCAGTAAAACCCGAAAAAAAGCTCAAGCAGCGCAGCGCACCGCCCTCGCCCACGCTCGAGCGCACCTTGGAGCACCCGTTTGGCCACTGCGCCCCACGCCTTGCCCGTCTTGCCCAGTAGCCCTTGCTCGAAGCGCGCGCGGGTGGCAGCGCGGCGGATTTTGCCGCTGGACGTTTTCAGCACACTGTGCGGCGGCACCAACACGACTTCTTCCGCGGGTACGCCGATCAACGCCACCGCCAGCGCCTCGATTCGACGGATGAGGTCTTGGCGTGCGGCGGGATCCTCCTCCCGGGTTTCAGCCACTACCACCAGCTTTTCCGTGCCATGGGACCAATCGTTCGCCGCAAACACCGCCACTGCGCCACGGCGCACGCCGTCAAGGCGCCCGACGGCATCTTCAAGTTCATACGGGTAATAGTTGTGCCCGCCACGGATGATGAGATCTTTGGCGCGGCCGGTGAGGAACAGCTCGGCGTCTGCGAAATAGCCATAATCGCCGGTATCGAGCCAGCCATCCTTGAACAACGTCGCCGTGGCCTCGGGGTTGCGAAAATACCCCGATGTGGCTGAAGGCCCGCGAAATTGCACGCGCCCGACAGCACGCTCAGGCACTTCGCGGCCCAGGTCATCGACGATGCGAATCTCATGGTCGGGCAACACCCGGCCGCATGACGGTATGCGCAAGGGGTTGTCCGCAGATGGAACAGCGGTGCGTTTTTGAAAAAATCGCGCGCGCTCGATGAGATCAATGCGCGGCGCGCGCCCGATGGGGGAGAAAGCAAGCCCCACCGTGTTTTCAGCCAGACCATAAACCGGCACCAGGGATTCTTTGCGCAGGCCCATTTTGGCAAAGCGCTGGGCGAAGGCCTCAAGGGTGTCGGCGCTCACCGGCTCTGCCCCATTGAACATGGCACGCACCCGCGAAAGATCGATGCCTCGCAAGGCCTCATCCGGCAGGCGCCGGGCGCAGATATCAAAAGCAAAATTCGGCGCCGCGGTCAGCGTTCCGCCAAAATCGGTGAGCGCATGCAGCCAGCGGGCTGGTTGCGCCATAAAAGAAAGCGGCGAGAGCAGCACCAAAGGGCAGGCGTGATAGAGCGAGCCAAGCCAGGCGCCGATGAGCCCCATGTCGTGATAAAGCGGCAGCCAGCTTACAAAAACATCTTCGCTCGTGACCTTCGCGGCGCGGCCCATGGCGCGGATATTGGCCAGCACATTGTCATGGGTGAGCACCACCCCCTTGGGTTCGCCGGTGCTGCCCGAGGTGTATTGCAAGAAAGCAATGTCGCTGCCGGACAGCTTCGGCAAGGGGGCAAGCGTGCTCGCCTCGAGGTCTTCCGGGCTTAACACGCTGGCCACGCCACTTGCCAGCCGGGTGAGTGCTTTTGCTTCTCGCAGCGTAATCAAAGTGGCCACCTGGGCATTGGCGAGAATGCCGGCGTGACGCTGCAAGTGCTCGGCCAACTGCGCCAGACGAGTCGGCGGATAGATCGGCACCGGAAATGCGCCGGCGATCATCACCGCGAAAAAAACCTCCAGGTATTCACGCCCCGTGGGCAGCATGATGGCCACGGATGTGTTGGGTGAAACGCCCCGGGCCAGCAGCGATGAGGCGCGACGGCGAGCGCCCTCCAGCAGCGCATGAAAGCCAAGCTCCACCATTTCGCCCGCATCGCCGGGCAACAGCACATGCCGGCGCGAAGGCTCGCGGGCGGCATGCCAGGCGAGCACGTCGATCAAACTGGCTGCCTGGTGAGGCAAGGGGCTCTCGCTTGGGCCGGGCAAAGTGAGGGGCGGTTTTTGTAAGGTCTCGACCAGGCTTTGCGGCGCCAGCGCCCAGCGTGACAGCAATTCACGAAGCGTGGCGGCTTCGTTGATGGCGGTCTCGGGCGGGCTGCTGCCCAGGGCTTCCTGGAGGCGCAGGGCGAGCTCCATCCGCGAGACACTATCGAGCGCCAGATCACGCTCGAAATCCGCGTCAAGCGTGACCCGCAGCGCACGCCCCGGGTGGGTTTGCGCGATGAAGGACTGCAACACCGCGAGCGCCGCCTTGGCGGGCGGCTCGGACTGCGAGATCAAACGCGATTGGGCGGGGCTTGGCATGCTGGCTTTGTCGCATAGGGCGAAAGCGCTGTCGCACAACAATGCCGCGTGGCGAGGGCACGCACGCGCTGTTTTCGCGGGGAGCCACACCCCGCCTCTCTTGGTGTTTCCCCCAATTTACCCGGGGTGTGGGCCGCTCATAATCGCGTACCCGTCAAAAGTCGGTCATTCCGCTTGGCGTGAGTCGAGAGATTCACGGCTTGGGCCGGGCGAGACATCACTTCAAAACAATTTCAATTTCAAGGAGGACAGTCCCCGTGTCAGGTCTCATGAAGTTATCGCGCCTTATCGACGCGCTCAATGAGCGCATCGGTAAGAGCATTATCTGGCTGGTGCTCATCGCGGTGTTGGTAAGCACGATCAATGCGATCGTGCGCAAAGCCTTCGATGTCAGCTCCAATGCCTTTCTCGAACTGCAGTGGTATCTCTTTTCCGGCATGTTTCTGCTGGGTGGCGCCTATGCGCTGATGCGCAATCAGCATGTGCGCATCGACGTGATCACGGGCAAGTTCTCCGAGCGCACGCAGGTCAAGCTGGATATTTTCGGCTTTGTTTTCTTCCTGATCCCGGTGGTGTTGCTGGTGATCTACGAATCCTGGCCGGTGTTTGTTGATTCCTTCGCCACGGGCGAAATGTCCTCCAATGCGGGCGGCCTCATTTTGTGGCCGGCGCGTCTGTTGGTGCCGGTTGGCTTTGTCATGCTCCTGCTGCAAGGCTTCTCGGAGATCATCAAGCGCGTTGCCTTCCTCAATGGCCAAGGTCCCAACCCGCTCGCCAAGAAAGAAGAAAAGAGCGCTGAAGAAGAGCTGGCGGAAGAAATCGCCCGCATGCGCGAACAGCAATTGAAGGAGGGGAAGTAAATGGAATTCATCGCGAATAATCTCGCGCCCATCATCTTTGTTGCGATGGTGGTGTTTTTGCTGATGGGCTTCCCGGTGGCGTTTTCACTGGGTGCCTGCGGCATTGCATTTGGCATCATCGGCATCGAAATGGGCCTGCTGGGCACCTCGCTCTTCCAAGCTATGCCGGACCGCATCTGGGGGGTGATGAGCAATGACACCCTGTTGGCTATTCCGTTCTTCACCTTCATGGGCTTGATCCTGGAGCGAAGCGGCATGGCAGAAGACCTGCTCGACACCATCGGCCAGCTTTTCGGCCCGATTCGCGGCGGTTTGGCTTATGCGGTGATTTTCGTCGGCGCAATGCTGGCGGCAACCACTGGCGTGGTCGCGGCGTCGGTGATCTCGATGGGTCTCATCTCGCTGCCCATCATGATGCGCTACGGCTATGACAAGCGTCTTGCGACCGGTGTGATCGCGGCCTCGGGAACATTGGCCCAGATCATCCCGCCCTCCCTGGTGCTGATCATCATGGCTGACCAATTGGGCCGCTCGGTGGGTGATATGTACAAGGGTGCGTTCATCCCGGGCTTCGTACTGACGGGCCTCTACGTCGGTTATGTGCTGCTCATCACCTTGTTCAAACCAAACTATGCGCCTGCTGTGCCCATGGAGGCGCGCACTATCAAGGAAAAAGACGGCGGCAACGGGCTTGCCTCACTGGGCGTCCTCACGCTGATTTCCGTGACGGCCGCGGTGCTGTTCTCCAAGTTCGTGCTGCGGGCTGATGCGCCGAAAGACGAGACCATTGTGGTTGGCATGTGCGTGGGCATCGGTGTGGCCTTCGTGTTGGCTGTGCTGAATAAACTCACCAAGGCGGACCTGCTCTCTAACATGGCAGAGAAGGTCACCTTTGTGCTGATCCCGCCGCTGGCGCTGATCTTCCTGGTGTTGGGCACCATCTTCCTTGGCATCGCCACCCCGACTGAAGGCGGCGCCATGGGTGCGGCCGGTGCGCTGGTGATGGCGATCTCGCGCGGGCGTTTGTCGATGAAGCTGCTGAAGCAGGCGATGGAATCGACCACCATGCTCACCGCGTTTGTGGTGTTCATCCTGGTGGGTGCGCGCGTGTTCTCGCTCACCTTCTACGGTGTCGATGGCCACCGCTGGGTGGAGCACCTCCTGACCGGCCTGCCCGGTGGTCAGCTGGGCTTCCTGATCGTAGTGAACATCATGGTGTTCCTGCTGGCGTTCTTCCTCGACTTCTTCGAGCTGGCCTTCATCGTGGTGCCGCTGCTCGGGCCTGCGGCTGAGAAGCTTGGCATCGATCTGATCTGGTTCGGTGTGCTGCTCGGGGTGAACATGCAGACTTCATTCATGCACCCGCCGTTCGGTTTCGCGCTGTTCTACCTGCGCTCGGTGGCACCGCAATCGGTCAAGACCACGGAAATCTACTGGGGTGCTGTGCCCTTCGTGGTGATCCAGTGCATCATGGTCGGCTTGGTGATTGCCTTCCCGGGCATGGTGACTGCGGGTCTTGATAAAGCGGTCAAGGTGGATGAGTCGAAGATCGAAATCGTGGTGCCGATGGACCAAGCACCTGCCGGTGGCAACCCCTTCACGCTCGATAAGCCAGCCGGAGGCGCTCCGGGTGCGGATGACGCAGCCAAGGCTTTGGAAAAAGCCATGGGTGGCCAGAAGTAAGCTGTCTGTTAAGTGAGGTGTATTTAAACCGCGGCCATGCGCCGCGGTTTTTTTTCGTGCGCTGAATATCGCGCAGGCACACCGGGAGACCCAACCGGCGAGCGCCAGCCAGACAGCGCCAAAGAGCACCAGAGGCGCATGAACACACCGTTTATGAAAGCCAGGCCCCGCGGGTCACACCTCGCGGCGACCTATCCGCAGGCAGCAGCGCGGCTACGCGCAGGGTAGGA
>JBEAUN010000230.1:0-5632 GCA_041161415.1 Pseudomonadota bacterium
TCCTACTACGTTACCCCGCCGGGCGCGGAAATGAGTGAAGCCGAATTCATCCGCGCTGTGATTGAGGAGGCCGACTGCCTCCTTCATCTCGATGTGAATAATGTGTATGTCAACAGCCGCAACTTCAGCCTCGATCCACTCGCCTTCATCGACGCGCTGCCGCTGGAGCGCACCTGCTATTTGCATATGGCAGGTCATTACCTTGAGCCAGATGGCATCCTCGTCGATACCCACGGCGCGGAGGTGATCGGGCCAGTCTGGCAATTGCTCGAGGCCGTGTATGCGCGTGTCGGCCCGAAACCGACCTGCCTCGAACGCGATTTCAATATGCCGCCGCTGGCGGAATTGGCTGTCGAGGTGGCGCAGATCGCTGTTTTACAAAAGCGCACCCACGACCTCCGGAGGCGCGCCTGATGCGCTCTTTCCAGCATTTCCAGCATGAATTCAGTTGTCATATTCGCGACCCGCGCCGAACGAGGCTTCCGGCGGGCGTGAGCCCCCGGCGCATGGCGATCTACGGCGAGTTGTTATTCAACAATCTCACCGGCTTTCTCGACGCCTGCTTTCCGGTGACTCACCAAATCCTCGGCACGCGGCGCTGGCGACAACTTCAACGTGACTTCTACCGCGAGGCGCGCTGTCAGACGCCCTATTTCCGCGAGATTCCTCGCGAGTTTCTCGGCTGGCTCCCCGAGAAAGCAGGGCCAGCCTGGCTGAAGGCGCTGGCGCATTACGAGTGGGTGGAGCTGCATCTCGATGTGATGGATTGTGATGTGCCGCCGCACGATCCTGGGGGCGATCTGATCGCGAACATTCCGCTGCTGACGCCGGCACTGATGAACCTCACCTACGACTGGCCGGTGCAGTGCATTGGCCCGGACTACAGGCCGCGAAAGCCGTGCCCGACGAACCTGCTGGTGTATCGCGACTGCGAGGATGAGGTTCGTTTCATCGAGCTCAATCCGATCAGCGCACGGCTTGTCGATCTTCTGTCAGAGGGGCACACCGGCCGCGCTGTTTGCCAGGTCATCGCGTCCGAACTGGGGCATACTGACCCGCAAACGGTCATCTGTCATGGCACCGCACTGCTGGGGCGATTGCGCGATGCTGGGGCCATTTTAGGAACCCGACCATGAGCCGTTTCTTTGATCAACTCCTGCGCAAAATAGACCTGGTCGGAGGGTGGGTCGGTATGCTTGGCCTGCGTCTGATTCTTGGCTGGGAATTCTTCGAATCCGGTCGCGAGAAGCTTAGGGGAGAGAACTGGTTTGCTGACATCCAAAGTCGCTTTCCGTTTCCGTTCGACCATCTGCCACCCGAGATCGGCTGGCAGATGGCCACTGGGTTTGAGCTGGCCGGCGGTATCGCTTTGGTGTTGGGGCTGGGGACGCGCTTTTTTAGTCTTTCCCTCTTTATCCTCACGCTCGTCGCTATCGCAAGCGTGCATTGGCCGATGGACTGGGTGAGCTTGGGTGATCTCCTCAAAGGCTATGCGATCACCGATCAGGGGCAGGGCAACTTCAAACTGCCAGTCATCTTTCTCGCCATGCTGCTTCCCTTGATCTTTGCCGGCCCCGGCGGTCTTTCTCTGGACGCGCTGGCACGCCGGCAACTGACCCGATGATGCCCGCGCCCGACAAACTCGCCGCCCTCCATTCCCATTTGCTGCGCTTCGCGCGCTTGCAGCTGCGCGATGATGCGCTGGCCGAGGATGTGGTGCAGGACACGCTGCTGGCGGCGATGAATGGATTGAACGCCTTCTCCGGCGAGGCAGCGCTAAAAACCTGGGTGTTCTCCATCCTCAAGAACAAGCTTGTCGATGTGCTTCGCACGCGTGACCGCAGCGTGAATGTTTCGGCGCTGGCCGGCGAGGAAGAGAGTTTTGACGCGGTGTTTGACACCTTGTTCAAGGCCAACGGCCACTGGGCGGAGGGCAAACAGCCGGCGAAATGGGGTGACCCGGAAGAGGCGATCGAACAGCAGCAATTCTGGCTCGTTTTCGAGGCTTGCCTGAACTGCCTGCCGGCGAACACGGGGCGCGTCTTTATGATGCGCGAATTTCTCGATCTGGATATCGATGCCATCTGCCGCGAGCTCTGTATTAGTGCCAGCAACTGCTACGTTATTCTGCACCGCGCGCGTCACCAGCTACGCGGCTGCCTGGAAAAGAACTGGTTCGGTCCGGGAGATTTGCCATGCTGAACTGCAAGGAATCCACACGTCTTATTTCCCAAGCACAAGACCGCTCGCTCTCCCTCACCGAGCAGACGGCCCTTGTGGCGCATGTTCTGATTTGCGCCGGTTGCCGCCGGTATCGTGATCAGATGAATTTCCTGCGGACCGTACTGCGGCGCCACCCGGCTTATCCTGATACCAAGACAGATTCGGACCGGACGCCGTGATTGATCGGGGCGTCGATTTTCGTCGCGCTATTAAAATCTGTTAAGACCTGGCGGGCTCCACTGTCCATTCGAGCTCATCAACTACGCCGTTGCTGACCCACAGCGCCGGCCCTCCCAACGGCCGCGCGCAGGGCGAACGGATGCCCTTTGAATCCCCTTGGGGTTTACTCTTACATGCCCGGGTAATACCATCGAATAAATACCCATGCACCGGCCTCTGCATTACGCCATGGTGCGCCCGTTAGCTGGCTAACCTGTGCTGGCTGACATCCAGGGAGGATGCAAGCCATGAGTCATGTGTCGCCCGGAACAGACCAGCGTGATGGGGCTTCGCCCGCGCTCGAGCTTTCTTTACGTGACCGGGCGCGCTCGCTTATTTATGCCCCTGAAGCCGCCTGTGTCTTACCCCTGATTGAAGAGGCGCGGCTGACTGCCAAAGACCGCAGTGCGATTGTCTCTTCCGCCCGCAAGCTGGTTAAAACCGTGCGCACCAAGCGGCGGCGTGCGGCGGGGCTGGATACCTTGATGCGTGAGTTTTCGCTTTCCTCCCGCGAGGGCATTGCCTTGATGCGGCTTGCCGAGGCGGTGTTGCGGGTGCCGGATAAAACCACGCTGGATGCGCTGATTCGCGATAAGGTCGGCGCGGCCGATTGGGGTGCGCACATGGGCGTGGATTCGCCCTGGTTTGTGAATGCCACGGCGTGGGGCTTGATGATTTCGGGGCGGGTGACCCAAGGCGCGCAGCCCGAGACCGACCGCGGTGTGTTGGCGCGGCTGGTGGCAAAGGGGGGCGAGCCTTTTGTGCGCAAGGGTGTGGAATTTGCGGTGCGCTTGCTGGCGGAGCGGTTTGTTTCCGGCGCGACGATTGAAGATGCGCTGTGGCGCGCGGCGGATTCTTCTGCGCAGGGCTACACGCATTCCTTTGACATGCTGGGCGAGTCGGCGATCAATGAAGAGCAGGTGCGCCGGCATCTCACCGATTATGTGCGTGCCATTCATGCCGTGGGCGCGGCCGATGATCGGCGCGGGCCTTATGCCGGCAATGGCATTTCGGTGAAGCTCTCGGCGCTGTATCCGCGCTTTGAAGATGCCCACCGGGAACGGGCGATCTCGGCGTTGATGCCGCGCTTGCGCACACTGGCTTCGCTTGCACGGCGCTATGACATTGGCTTTAACATCGACGCCGAAGATTGCGACAGCCTTGATATGTCGGTGGATATTCTGGAGGCGCTGGCGTTTGATCCGGATCTTGCCGATTGGCATGGCTTGGGCTGCGTGGTGCAGGCCTATCAAAAACGCGCGCGGCCGCTGATTGATCATCTGATCGAGGTGGCCAAGGCTAGCGGTCATCGGCTGATGATACGGCTGGTGAAGGGCGCCTATTGGGATACTGAAATCAAGCGTGCTCAGGTGCAAGGCTTCTGCGATTACCCAGTCTTCACCCGCAAGGCGCATACCGATGTGAGCTATCTGGCCTGCGCGCGGCGCTTGCTGGCTGCACGCGATGTCGTGTTCCCGCAATTTGCCACACACAATGCGCTGACCGCCGCCACCATCCATCGCTTGGCGGGCAGCCAGTTTTCGCTGGGGGATTGGGAGTTTCAATGCCTGCATGGCATGGGCGAGGCGCTTTATAACGAGGTGCTGGGCAGAAATAACTGGGCGCGGCCGGTGCGGATTTATTGCCCGGTGGGCAATCATGCGCGGTTACTTCCTTATCTTGTGCGGCGCATTTTGGAAAATGGCGCCAACTCGAGCTTTGTGAGCCAGCTGGTGGATCAGAATTTGGCGCTGGATTCCTTGCTCGCGGACCCGGTGGAAGAAGCCAGCAACAACCAGGGCGCGCGGCATGACAGGATTCCGCTGCCGGTGGAATTATTCCGCCCAGAGCGTGCCAATTCGCGTGGTGCGGATTTCGGTGAATCGCGTGAGCTGGAGCGCGCTCGCCAAGCGCTCTTTCGCGCGGCAGCGAGCCAAAGCGAGGCGGGGCCGATATTGGCCGAAGACCTTCCGCCTTCCGGGCTGGAAGAACGGTGGTCCGTGATCAACCCGGCGGATCATGAAGATGAAGTGGGCGAGGTGATCGAAGCCAGCGATAAAGCGATCGAAGCCGCGTGGTCAGCAGCGACCCAGGAATCGAGCTGGCGTGATCAGAGCGCCTCGCACCGCGCCACCGTCATGCATCGTATGGCGGATTTGATCGAAGCGAATCGTGATGACTTGATTGCGCTGTGTCTGCGCGAAGCCGGCAAGACGCTCAATAATGCCCTGGGCGAAGTGCGTGAGGCCGCGGATTTTTGTCGGTATTACGCCTGCCGCGCCACAGAATTGCCGCTGGTGGCCGAGCCACTTGGGGTGGTGGTGTGTATCAGCCCCTGGAATTTCCCGCTGGCGATTTTCGTCGGCCAGGTGGCCGCGGCTTTGGTGACGGGTAATCGCGTGCTGGCCAAGCCGGCCGAGCAAACCAGCCTGATCGCCGCCGAAGCCACCCGCTTGTTTCATGAAGCCGGCGTGCCGCGGGGCGCGCTGCAGCTCCTGCCCGGCCGCGGTGAAGTGGTGGGCGCGGCGCTCATCAAGGATCCGCGTGTCGATGGTGTGATGTTCACCGGCTCCACTGAAGTGGCCCAAGGCATTCATCGCGAGTTGGTCACGCACCCCAAGCCGGTGCGGCTGATCGCTGAGACCGGCGGCATTAATGCGATGATCGTTGACTCCACCGCGCTGCCCAATCAGGCGGTGGAAGATGTGCTTGCCTCCGCCTTTGACAGCGCCGGCCAGCGTTGCTCGAGCTTGCGGGTGCTGTGTGTGCAGCGGGACATCGCGGATGAATTGCTCATCATGCTGCGCGGCGCGATGCGCGAGCGGGTGATGGGCGAGGGCATGTTGAGAACCACCGATGTCGGCCCGGTGATCGATGCGACGGCGGCGCAGCGGATTGTGTCTTATCTCGAGCGCATGCGTGGGCGCGGCTTTGAAGTGGGCAGCGTGAGCCTGAATGCAGACTGCGCCCGCGGCCAATTTGTGCCGCCCACGCTGGTTGAAATCACGCGGCTAGGCGATATCGAAGGTGAAGTCTTCGGCCCGGTGCTGCATGTGTTGCGCTATGACGCCGACCAGCTCTCCGAGTTGGTGGAAGAAATTAACGCGCTCGGTTTTGGGCTCACCTTAGGCGTGCATTCGCGTATCGATGCCACGGTGATCCGCATTGTGCGCAGCGCGCGGGTGGGCAA
>JBEAUN010000295.1:0-2969 GCA_041161415.1 Pseudomonadota bacterium
GATCAATCCCGGCGTAAAGTCGCATCTCGGTCTCCTGGTTGATGACGCTGTGGTTGTGAGTTTGCAAACTCAACGATAGCGCCACCGCCCGGGGACCGACCCCGGCTAGATGATTATCAGGCCTTTAAGCCCCGCAAGCTGCGCGAGCCCAGTTTCAGTGATCGCCGTACAGTCGGATAAATCGATCCGCGTGATGCGAGTCTGCCCGGCAAATGCAGCCAGATGGGTATCGGTGGCATCGATCAGCTTGATATCGACAAGCCGCGGATAACACCGCAAAGCCTGTTCCAGCTTCTCACCGCGCACTGTCAGCGAACGCATGGCGCCGCGGGCCAAACGAAGGCAATCGCGACTGACTGCCGACAAGCGCAGCAAGTCCTCGCTCGCCAAATGATCCGCCACCAAGCCGCGCAGCTCTGAAGGGAGCGAGTGCCAGCTAGCGGCGGCTGGCTCTTCGGCGTGGGCATCGAGGCTGGGCGCGCTTGGCCCTGAAATCATGGATAAACGAAAAGAGGGCGATGTGTTCATGTGACGACTCCAATCCATGCCCCTCCACGGGGCGCGAAGTTATTTCAGCCGCCGGCAAGCCGGGCTTTGGGCGGTGCTGAAGGGTCATGGCAAGCCGCATGGCCAATGAGCCGCCCTCGCTCGCAGAACGAAGCGGCCTTTGGCGCAATGGGGCGCAAGCCATAAAGTGGCAACGTAATGGGCAACTCGGCCTGAAAGTGGGAGGGGTTCACAGGCGTCGAGTCGCTCGCCCGACGAGGCCTGCACACCGCGAAAATGCGGCAGGCTGGTCGAGCACCTGTGGCCATGTAGGTGGGTGGGGGTGCGAGGGTCTGGCCGCTCGCTCCGCGCCCTTTGGAGTGGGCCTGGCAGGCTGGGTGTGCTTACAAATTCACAACCCGATCAGCCCTTGCACGCAGGCTGACCGGCAAAACAACGAAGGGCCCGTGCGGGGCCCTTCAATCCCTCAGTGACGAATCTTTCGCAGTTTCTGAATCGCCGCCAGTTGCGCCATCGCGCTGGCGAGCTCGATTTGCGCTTCGGCGTATTCGAGTTCGGAGGTGCGATTCTTCATCGCTTCCTCGGCCTTCTGCTTAGCTTCCAGGGCGAGGGCTTCGTCGAGATCCTTGCCGCGAATCGCAGTGTCGGCCAACACAGTGACATGCCCCGGCTGCACTTCCAGCATGCCGCCAGCCACGAACACCAGTTCTTCCGCTTCCTGATTCGGAAGCTTCAACTTCACAGTGCCCGGCTTGATGCGGGTCAGCAGCGGCGTGTGGCCAGGCAAAATGCCCAGCTCACCCGCTTCGCCCGGCAGGGTCACCAATTCAGCGAGCCCCGAGAAAATCGATTCCTCGGCGCTCACCACATCCACATGTACGGTCATCGCCATTGTTTATTCCTCACGCGGCCCGGGGGCTGCCCGGGCCGGGGTGAATTACTGCAGGGTCTTGGCCTTGTCGAAGGCTTCTTCGATGGTGCCGACCATGTAGAAGGCCTGTTCGGGAAGTGCATCGCACTCGCCGGACACGATCATCTTGAAGCCCTTGATGGTGTCTTTGAGCGTGACGTATTTGCCGGGCGAACCGGTGAACACTTCGGCCACGTGGAAAGGCTGCGACAGGAAACGCTGAATCTTCCGCGCGCGGGACACCAGCAGCTTGTCTTCCGGAGCAAGCTCATCCATGCCCAGAATCGCGATGATGTCGCGCAATTCCTTGTAGCGCTGCAGCGTGGCCTGCACCTGGCGGGCGACGTTGTAGTGCTCTTCGCCCACCACCAGCGGATCAAGCTGGCGCGAGGTGGAGTCGAGCGGGTCGACCGCGGGGTAGATACCCAGCGCAGCAATATCGCGCGACAACACGACGGTGGAGTCGAGGTGCAAGAAGGTGGTCGCGGGGGACGGGTCGGTCAAGTCGTCCGCCGGCACATACACGGCCTGAATCGAGGTGATCGAGCCAACCTTGGTCGAGGTGATGCGCTCTTGCAGACGGCCCATTTCTTCGGCCAGCGTGGGCTGATAACCCACCGCAGAAGGCATACGGCCCAAGAGCGCCGAGACTTCGGTACCGGCCAGGGTGTAGCGGTAGATGTTATCCACGAACAAGAGGATGTCGCGGCCTTCATCACGGAAACGCTCGGCCATGGTGAGGCCAGTCAGCGCCACGCGCAGACGGTTGCCCGGGGGTTCGTTCATCTGACCGAACACCATCGCCACCTTGTCCAGCACGTTGGAGTCTTTCATTTCGTGATAGAAGTCATTGCCTTCGCGGGTACGCTCACCCACGCCGGCGAACACCGACAAGCCCGAGTGCTGCTTGGCGATGTTGTTGATGAGTTCCATCATATTCACCGTCTTGCCAACGCCGGCGCCACCGAACAGACCCACCTTGCCGCCCTTGGCGAACGGGCAGATCAAGTCGATCACCTTGATGCCGGTCTCCAGCAGTTCCTGGGAAGGGGACAGTTCGTCGTAGGCGGGCGCCTTGCGGTGGATGGAGGCGGTCAATTCGGTCGAAACGGGCCCGCGCTCGTCGATCGGATTGCCCAGCACATCCATGATGCGGCCGAGGGTGGCTTTGCCTACCGGCACGGTGATGGGCGCACCGGTGTTGCTGACCACGGTGCCGCGACGCAGGCCGTCGGATGAGCCGAGGGCGATGGTGCGCACAATGCCGTCGCCGAGCTGTTGCTGCACTTCAAGGGTCAGCGCCGAGCCTTCCATCTTGAGGGCGTCGTAGACCTTGGGCATCTGGTCACGGGGAAACTCGACGTCCACGACGGCGCCGATGCACTGAACGATCTTGCCCTGGGCTTGGGTGGTCGACATGTTTCGTTCCTTCAGTTCAATTCAAAAGTTCGTCACGTGTGCGGTCAACCGCTGATGGCGGCGGCGCCGCCCACGATTTCCGACAGTTCCTTGGTGATCGCGGCCTGGCGGGTCTTGTTGTAGACCAGCTTGA
>JBEAUN010000323.1:0-3333 GCA_041161415.1 Pseudomonadota bacterium
CGTTCTTGTCGGTCATCTCTCGTGGAAAAAATCCGAGAGTGGACACGATTTCCTGGCTGTTTACAACAGCCCGTGGTAGGTGCCTGAGCGTGAACGAGTTTTGATGCTCCGGCCCTGCCGATTCAGGTCAGAGCCCCCTGCTTGAGCAGCCGGTAAGGTAAAATCTCCGGAATTCTATTTTTTCGAAGGCGCTGAACGGTGTCGATCAAATCAGATAAATGGATACGCCGCATGGCCGCGCAGGGCATGATTGAGCCCTTCGAGCCCAATCTCGTGCGTGAGGCCGATGGGCAGAAGATCGTCTCCTACGGCACTTCGAGCTACGGCTACGACATCCGCTGCGCGGGTGAATTCAAGGTCTTCACCAATATCAACAGCACGATTGTTGACCCCAAGCGCTTCGACCCGAATTCATTTGTGGAAATGCGCGGCGATCATTGCATCATCCCGCCCAATTCCTTTGCGCTGGCCCGCACGGTGGAATACTTTCGCATCCCGCGCAGTGTGCTCACCATTTGTTTGGGCAAAAGCACCTATGCGCGCTGCGGCATTATCGTCAATGTCACGCCCTTCGAGCCGGAGTGGGAAGGCTATGTGACGCTGGAGTTTTCCAACACCACGCCGCTGCCGGCCAAAATTTACGCCAATGAGGGTGTGGCACAGGTGTTGTTTTTTGAATCCGACGAGGTGTGCGAGACATCGTATCGCGACCGCGGTGGAAAATATCAGGGTCAGGTCGGCGTGACCTTGCCCAAAATCTGATTGATTAGGGATTTGGATTTTTCCTGCCCATGTGGCTGCCCAGATGCAGCCCATGGGCTTTCACTTTTTTGACCCCAACGGGGAGCCTTGCCATGCGTTTTCATTTTCCCATCATCATCATTGACGAAGACTTCCGCTCGGAGAACGCCAGCGGCTTAGGCATTCGCGCATTGGCCAAGGCCATCGAGGGGGAGGGCATGGAGGTGCTGGGTGTCACCAGCTTTGGTGATCTGGCCAGCTTCGCCCAGCAGCAATCGCGCTGCTCGACCTTTATTTTATCCATCGACGATGAGGAGTTTTCCTCGCCCGAGGCCGCCGATGTCGCGATCGCCAGGCTGCGTGCCTTCGTCGAGGAGATTCGTTTTCGCAACGCCCACATTCCGATCTTCTTATACGGCGAGACGCGCACCTCGCGCCACATCCCGAATGATGTGCTGCGTGAGCTGCATGGCTTCATTCACATGTTTGAAGACACGCCGGAATTCATCGCCCGCTATGTGGTGCGCGAGGCCAAATCCTATCTCGACAGCCTGGCGCCACCCTTCTTCCGCGCGCTGACGCACTATGCCTCCGATGGCTCGTATTCCTGGCACTGCCCGGGGCACTCGGGCGGCGTCGCGTTTCTGAAAAGCCCGGTGGGGCAGATGTTTCATCAATTCTTTGGCGAGAACATGCTGCGCGCGGATGTGTGCAATGCCGTGGATGAGCTGGGGCAATTGCTCGATCACACCGGCCCGGTAGCGGCCTCGGAGCGCAACGCTGCGCGCATTTTTAATTGCGATCATTTGTTCTTCGTCACCAACGGCACTTCCACCTCCAACAAGATCGTGTGGCACTCCACCGTGGCGCCGGGCGATATCGTGGTGGTGGATCGCAACTGCCACAAGTCAGTGCTGCACGCCATCATGATGACCGGCGCGGTGCCGGTGTTTCTGATGCCCACACGCAATCACTACGGCATCATCGGCCCGATTCCGCTGGATGAATTCCGCCCGGAAAATATCCAGAAAAAAATCGCCGCCAATCCTTTCGCCCGCGATGTGAATGAAAAGCCGCGCGTGCTCACCATCACCCAGAGCACCTACGACGGCATTTTGTACAACGTGGAAACCATCAAGGAATTGCTGGATGGCGAAATCGACACCCTGCATTTCGATGAAGCCTGGCTGCCGCACGCCACCTTCCATGAGTTTTATAAAGGCATGCACGCCATCGGCGCTGATCGGCCGCGCTGCAAGGAGTCGATGATTTTCTCGACGCAATCCACGCACAAGTTGCTCGCGGGCTTGTCTCAAGCCTCGCAAATTCTGGTGCAGGATTCCGAATCCAAGCAGCTGGATCGCGACCTCTTCAATGAGGCCTATCTGATGCACACCTCCACCAGCCCGCAGTACGCCATCATCGCCTCATGCGATGTGGCCGCGGCGATGATGGAGCCGCCCGGCGGCACCGCGCTGGTGGAAGAATCGATTGCCGAAGCTATCGAATTCCGCCGCGCCATGCGCAAGGTGGATGAGGAGTGGGGCGCCGATTGGTGGTTCAAGGTGTGGGGGCCGGATTATCTGGTGGAAGATGGCGTGGGCAACCGCGAGGATTGGGTGCTGCGCGCTGGCGAGCGTTGGCATGGTTTCCAGAATCTCGCCCCGGGCTTCAACATGCTCGACCCGATCAAGGCCACGGTCATCACCCCGGGGCTGGATGTCGATGGGGATTTTGCCGATGTCGGCATCCCGGCGGGCATCGTCACGAAATATCTCGCCGAGCATGGCGTGATCGTGGAAAAAACCGGGCTCTATTCCTTCTTCATCATGTTCACCATCGGCATCACCAAGGGCCGCTGGAATACGCTCGTGACCGCCTTGCAGCAATTCAAGGACGACTACGATCGCAACCAGCCTTGCTGGCGCGTGCTGCCGGAATTCGTCGCGAAATATCCACGCTATGAGCGCATCGGCCTGCGCGATCTGTGTCACCAGATTCACGAGGTGTATAAGGCCCAGGATGTGGCGCGGCTCACCACCGAGATGTATCTCTCCGACATGGTGCCGGCGATGAAGCCCGCCGATGCCTTTGCCGCGATGGCACACCGCCGAATCGAGCGTGTGCCAGTGGATGAGCTCGAAGGGCGTGTCACCAGTGTGCTGCTCACACCCTATCCGCCGGGTATTCCGCTGCTGATCCCGGGTGAGCGCTTCAATAAAACCATCGTGCAGTATTTGAAATTCGCGCGTGATTTCAACGAGCGCTTCCCTGGCTTTGAAACCGATATCCACGGCCTGGTGGAAGAAGAGACCGAGCAGGGTGTGCGGTATTACGTGGATTGCGTGGCAAGAGGGTAAGGGGAGTGGTGGCATGAATCGCAACATCCAGGGTGCAGGCGCCCCGCAGGCCTCGCCGGCGCGGACCATGAGCGATGTCTCGGACAGCAGCAATGGCGAGCAGTTCAACGCAGACCTGATAATCATCTAGCCGGGGTCGGTCCCCGGGCGGTGGCGCTATCGTTGAGTTTGCAAACTCACAACCACAGCGTCATCAACCAGGAGACCGAGATGCGACTTTACGCCGGGATTG
>JBEAUN010000325.1:0-2694 GCA_041161415.1 Pseudomonadota bacterium
AATTAAAAAACCCGGGCTTGCCCGGGTTTTTTATTTCAACGTGAGCAAAGTAGCCTGCCGCGAGCGTGCAATTAGACGCCTTCCCTAAGACGTCTTTTTTCGCTTGCCGAGTCCGCGCACACTCCCGCCTTGTTATCCAAAAGCCGTGATGCGGAACTCCACTCAGGGTCCGGATACACAGGCCGCGCCGCAGGGTGAATGAACGTCTTTGACCCCGCTGGCCTTCTGTCTCGAGACGACACCGCTCGCGCTCGTTTTTCAAGAATTTTTCCAAGGTGTGGTGTGTCATGGTGGTGTTGCAGGTGCTGTGGGTCTTGGGTTTGCTCGTCTTCGGAATATTTTCTTTGTCCAGCGTGCGGGTGCAGGCCGCTGATGAGCCGGTGTCGATTGCCAGCGCCCGTTTGCAGGATCAATCGCAGGTACTCACCCCTCAATTGTTGAGCTTTGAAGCGCGCTGCGAAGTGGAGTTGGCGCCCACCTCGGTGACCGTGCTGTGGGAGCTCGCCGAAGTGTCAGTCGATCACACCCGCTCGATTACCGAGCTTTCCAAAGCAGGCAAGAGCCCGCAGGGCAATGTGACGCTTGGGCTCACCCAAGCTGCATTGGGCAGCCAATTTTCTTTCGGCATGGAGACCCTCACCGACCCCGTCACCGGGCGCACTTGCATGCGGCCGCAGATTGCCATTCGCGTCTCGGCCGGGGTCCAGAAAATTTCCGTGGCCCGCGAGTTTGCAAAAGGCTCATGCGGGTATCAGAGCGTGCTCGACCACGAGATGCAGCATGTGCGCGCCAATGATGATCAGGCGCAATTCACATCGCGTCGGATCGAAGCGGAAATTCGCCGATCGCTCGGCAATCGTGTTTTCTACGGCACCCGCGACGAACTGGAGGGCTATCTCGTCTTGGCAGTGAAGGACCACTGGATACCGATGGCGCGTCAAAGCTTTGCGAAGGTTGAGACTGATCACGGCCGCATCGATCGCAAGTCGGAAAATCTGCGCGTGTTCAATAGCTGCAACGGCGAAGTGGTGCGTACTGTCACAGCGAGCGTCATCTAAAAGCCCGCCTCGTGCGATAATCACGCACCGCACGCGCCCGAGTGGTGAAATCGGTAGACACAAGGGACTTAAAATCCCTCGGCCAGCAATGGCCGTGCCGGTTCGATTCCGGCCTCGGGCACCATGTTTTTTGGCGGTGTGCGGTAATGATCTGATCGAGCCCCATCGTGATTGTTCTGAATCTGAAGTGTGATCTTGGCCACCGTTTCGAGGGCTGGTTTGGCTCGGCGGAAAAATTCGCTTCGCAGCGCGAGGCGCATGAAGTGGCCTGCCCGATCTGCGGCAGTGTGGAGGTCGAGCGCGCCCCGTGTGCGCCCGCCATTGCGCGTTCGCAGGTCACAGCGCCCAGTGCATCGAGCGACGACAAAAAACTGCGCGAGGCACTGCAGCAGGTGCGCCAATGGGTGCAGCGCGCGGAAAATGTCGGCCAGCGCTTTCCAGAAGAAGCTCGCCGGATGCATTACGGCGAGACGGAAAAGCGCGATATCCGCGGCACCGCTTCGATATCAGATATGGTTCGGCTTTCCGAAGAAGGCATCAACGTCCTGCCCGTGCCCGCTGCCCTGGCTGAAGAAGGGCATTGAGGTGCCGCGCTACTAATCAAATTTTTGACATCATGGCTTTCAACGACAATCTCAAAACACTGCCCGGCATCTCGCATTTGGCGGCTATCGAATTGCTCAATGAAGAAGGGCTGGTCGTCGCCCTCATCGAAAACAAGCCCGGCCAAGCGGGCTCTTTGGCTGTGTATAACCACCTCGCCCAGACTTTCGGTCTCATCAATAAAGCGGCGGCCAACAAGGGCTTGGAAGTCTACGCCGAACACACTGAAGATGCGCGTGCCCACCCCGGCAAGCATCCAAATATCGATCGGTTGCTGCAGGTGGCTGATACCCAGTCCGCACTGCGGGTGCGCCACAAATTTGCAGCGTGAGGTTTTGCGCTGAGCCCTCGCTGCGGCACTTTATCGCGCTGCTTTGACGGCGCTGACGTAGGCCACGCCGTCGATCGGCGCCCCCGCGCGTTGGGCGTGCCACAGCGCTTCGGCCAGGCAATCCAGCACCACATGCAAGGCATCATGCCGATCACCGAGCCGCGCCAATTGCTGATCGAAAGCGGCGCGTAGCCCCGTGGGCTGGTCGATTGAGAGTTGCTCCTCGATCGCCATGTGCAGCGAGATATGCAAAAAGGGATTGGATTCTCCCATTTCCGGGGTCCATTCGCGCTCCAGCGTGGCCTCACCCGTTTCGAATAGCGCGTGGTATTCCGGATGCATCGCCATGATATTGGCGGCCAGCGCTTCAAGCGGCGTCATGACCCCGCCGGTTTGGTGTTTCATCCAGGCATCGAGATAAAAACGCCGGACTTGTTCGCGAGTGGGGTTAAACATGGATCAATCCTTAGCGGGGTAGTCGCATAAATCGCGAATGAGGCAGCGGTGACATTCCGGGGTGCGGGCTTTGCACACATAGCGTCCATGCAGGATGAGCCAGTGGTGGGCATTGAGTCGATAAGCGCGCGGGACGCGCTTCATGAGTTTGTCCTCCACTTCGCGCACATCTTTTCCTGGGGCCAGCCCGGTGCGGTTGGCGAGGCGGAAGATATGCGTATCCACCGCAATCGTGGGCTCGCCGAA
>JBEAUN010000333.1:0-3603 GCA_041161415.1 Pseudomonadota bacterium
CTTCTCGGCTGTGCCGCCCACGCCAATGCCCAGCATGCCCGGCGGGCACCAGCCCGCGCCCATGGTGGGCACGGGCTTGAGCACCCAGTCCACCAGGTTGTCGCTGGGGTTCATCATGATGAACTTGCTCTTGTTCTCGCTGCCGCCGCCCTTGGCGGCCACCGTCACGTCCACGGTGTGGCCGGGCACGAGGCTCACGTGCACCACGGCCGGCGTGTTGTCCTTCGTGTTCTTGCGCTCGAAGATCGGGTCGGCCAGCACCGAGGCGCGCAGCTTGTTGTCCGGGTTCAGGTAGCCGCGGCGCACGCCTTCGTTCACGGCGTCCTCGACCCCGCCGGCAAAGCCCTCGAAGCGCACGTCCATGCCGACTTTCAGGAACACGTTGACGATGCCCGTGTCCTGGCAGATCGGCCGGTGGCCCTCGGCGCACATGCGCGAATTGATGAGAATCTGCCCGATCGCGTCCTTGGCGGCGGGCGATTGTTCGAGCTCATAGGCCCGGGCGAGGTTCTTGATGTAGTCGACCGGGTGGTAGTAAGAGATAAATTGCAGGCTGTCCGCAATGCTCTGGATGAAATCGTCTTGGGAGATGGTGGTCATATCGAGCCCCTCGGTCAAAAAATCAGTGTTTGTCCAGCTTCAACGTGCCGGTCATGATGCGGTCCGTCCAGGCCATGATGAGGGCGGAGACAACGAACGCCACATGGATGATGATTTCCCACATCAGCACGCGGTCGTCCACTTTTTCGGCGTTGATGAAGCTCTTCAAGAGATGCACCCCGGAAATGCCGATCAACGCCGTTGCGAGCTTGATTTTCAGCACCCCGGCGTTGATGTGCGAGAGCCATTCAGGCTGATCGGGGTGGCCCTCGAGATCGAGCCGCGAGACGAAAGTCTCGTAACCGCCAATAATCACCATGACGAGCAGGTTGGCCACCATCACTACATCGATCAAGCCCAGCACGATGAGCATGATGTCGGCTTCGCCAAGCGAGTGGGCGCCCATGACGAGATGCACCAGTTCGAGCATGAATTTATAGACGTACACGCACTGGGCGATGATGAGGCCAATGTAAAGCGGCGCCTGAAGCCAGCGGCTCCAGAAGATGAAGCGTTCGAGCGAGGAAATGAAGCGGTTCATGAATTGCTTGGGTGATTCGACAAGGGGCACGGAGTTTACCACTTTGATTGCGCGGCTTGTGGGCCTGGTCATGGCCTCAATTGGGTTTGCGGTCAGGGTGGTCTCCTGGGGTGATGTTGTGGTGGTGATGATCTACGCCGCGCTAAATGTGGTAGCCTCAGGCGCGAAAATTGTCTTGGGTGCGAAGCGGGTGGATCGCATCCTTTTGCCTTCACCATTCATGCCTGGCTGCTCGCTCATCATGCTAAGACCTCTTTGCCATCGACTGCGTCGTGTCGCGCTGTTTTGCTTTGGAATGTTTGCCTGTGTGGCGGCTCACGGCCAGTTTGGCGGCGATGAGTTGGAATTCAGGGGCAAGATGGATGCTCGTAACGCGGCCGGGGGCGGGTCCATGGATAGCGGCATGCAAAACATCGCTGCGCCTGCCACACGCCGCCCGCTGATTCTCGACAACAAGGCTGATCCCCGGCGCCCCCAGCGTGCGGCGCCTCCCTCGATGGCTACCGGGCAGGTGGTGGTCGATGAGAATGGACTGGAAACGCTCTTCGCCCCTGAGCCCAGGTTGCCGCCATTGAGCAATCCATTTGCGGAGTTCATCCAGTCGTCTTCCGGCCAGCGTCTGCCCTTGTTTGGGTTTGATCTTTTTCAGAATGTGCCTTCGACCTTCGCGCCCTTGCAAAATGCGCCGGTGACGCCCGATTACATGGTGGGTCCAGGCGATGAGCTGATGATCCGTGCCTGGGGGCAGATCGATGTGGATTTGCGGGCGGTGGTCGATCGGGAAGGCAATATCAACATCCCTCGCGTGGGGGTGGTGAATGTTACCGGGCTTAAATTTCAGGAATTGCCCGGATATCTCAAAAGCGCAGTCGGGCGGGTGTTTCACAACTTCGATCTGACCGTGAGCATGGGCCAGCTGCGCGCCATCCAGGTGTATGTCGTCGGACAGGCCAGACGCCCGGGCAGCTACACGCTTTCCTCGCTCAGCACCTTTGTAAATGCAGTCTTTGCAGCCGGCGGGCCCTCGGGCAAGGGCTCAATGCGTCATGTGCAGTTAAAGCGTGGCAACAAAACGTTGATGGAGCTTGATCTCTACGATCTTTTGTTGAAAGGCGATAAATCAAAAGACACCGCGCTCTTGTCCGGTGATGTGATTTTCTTCCCGCCTGTGGGCCCGCAGGTGGCACTCACCGGGGCGGTGCATAACCAGGCGATCTTCGAACTCAAGGACGGCAAAACGCCGATTCGTGAAGCTGTGGCGTGGGCGGGAGGCTTTGCCAATGTGGCCGCAAAGCAGTCGGCGACCATCGAGCGTATCGATGAACGCAAGCAGCGCATCGTGGATGAGATCTCGCTGGATGAGCAAGGCCTCGCGCGTGAATTGCGAGATGGCGATCTGATCGTGGTGCGTGCGGTGAGCCCAAGGTTTGATAACACCGTCGCACTCAAAGGCTTTGTGGCCTGGCCGGGGCGTTATCCCTGGCGTGCCGGGATGCGGGTCAGTGATCTTCTGCCGGGCAAAGAGTCGCTGATCAGCAGTGATGTCTGGCAAAAGCGCAATGCGATGGTGATCGATGCGCCCAAGGACAAAGACAAAGAGTTCGCCAAGGAAAGAGCGCTGTCGAGAGATCAAGAGCGGGTAACCGGGAAGTTTTCCGATCAGCGAAAAATGAAGGATGAGGATCGCCGCGAGTTTTTGTCGCCCGTTTCGCGCATCGAGGAAATCAACTGGGATTATGCGGTCATCGAACGCATCAAGGATGACCAGTCGGTGTCGCTGGTGCCTTTCAATCTGGGGCGGGCAATTGTCGAGGGCGATCCCAGGCATAACATGCTGCTTCAATCCGGCGATGTGGTCACGGTGTTTTCCAAAGAGGACATCCGTGTGCCTCAGGAAAAGCGCAAGCGCTATGTGACACTCGAGGGTGAATTCGCGGTGCCGGGTATTTATGAAGTCCAGCCTGGCGAAACGCTGCGTCAGTTGGTCGCGCGGGTGGGGGGCTTTGGCCGCGGGGCTTATACCTATGGCGCGATTTTCACCCGCGAGTCAGTGCGTATTGATCAGCAGCGCAGGCTGGATGAAGTGGCCGATCGGCTCGAGCGTGAGTTTCAGCGTAGCGCCATGGAGCGTGCGCAAACGGCCACCTCCAAAGAGGGCGCCGATATTGCGCGTAATGAAGTGGCGACCCAGCGCGAATTTGTCTCCAAGCTAAAGCAAGCCAAGGCACAAGGTCGGATTGTGCTTGAGTTGCCCAGAGACACGATCCAGGTCAAGGATTTGCCCGAGCTTGCGCTGGAAGACGGCGACCGCTTTTTCGTGCCTGCCACCCCCTCCACAGTGAGTGTGCTGGGAGCCGTGTTCAATGAAAACAGTTTTGTCTATCGGAATGAAAAACGCTTTGGCGATTATCTGACGCAAGCCGGCGGGCCCACCAAAAATGCCGATTCAAGCAGCCTTTATC
>JBEAUN010000033.1:0-22606 GCA_041161415.1 Pseudomonadota bacterium
AGAAACACCCCGAAAACGGGCGGAACACGTCGAAAAAAACCGAAATCGAATCGGAAATTTTAGTCGGGAGAAATCCGCCATTATCGGCCGACTTTTCCTCGGTTTTGAACACCATCCCTAAAAAAACGTTCGTTGGTGGCGCAGTTTGGGGCTGAGAAGATCGACGGTCATAAACCTAAAAAGCTACGCGCCACGGAGAAGAAATCGCTTGCTGACTACCTCGCAATCATCCAGCGCAAAGACCTATTGGAAAAATACGTGTCCAAAGATTTTGACAAACTGGTCGCCCTGGACGGCATGGTCGCGGCGGTCGCACGATACCAGCCCTTAAAAAGTTATCCGGATGAAAACGTGACCTTGCGCACCACCGACGCACACTGGACGGAAGGTAAAAACGGGACGCCTGATCATTTCACCTTCACCGAAGAGGTTTGCGAATTCAAACATGAAGAACGCGATTACATGCTCTTCGCCCGCGTTCACCAGGATGACACCCAAGACTCCGTACCCAAGCTGGATCGCCTCATTGCTGCTGATTCCACGGGAAAGATTTATGACGTCAAAGTAATCGAAGGCAAAAGCCCGCCTCGAGGAACCACTTTAGAAAACGTCAAAAAAGAATTTGGTGCTGCGGGCAGCGCGATTTTCGAAGTGGGTAAGGAGCAGAAAAAACAACCACCTTTGTCACCAACATCCGTTTGGAAAGATCCTCATAAAAAAGATGCGCGAACGAAGCTCGTTCCAATCGCCGAGGAAGAGCATAAAACCACCCTTCAGAACTATTATCGGAACGCCGGATATGACGAGGCGTTGGTTGCCCTGATCAGCGCGGGGTCTCATCGGGTATGCGAACACAAATTTGAAGACAAAGAGAAAGCAGTCGCTTTTTTAGCGACTTTGTTTTCCGCTGAAAAGCAGCATGCAACGACAGCATTTTCCAACGCAAAAACGGCCCTCGCGGCATTTGTGGAAGAATTGGGCAAAGAGCATCTTGGGAAAAAAACACGCGAGGTTCTTTCCAAGGCTTTCAGCCTTTTCAGAGAAGCCCTGCCAATGTCACAATTTGACGGTGTGCACCTTCATCGTCCCGGCAAGAGCGTGGAACTGATCGCGGGCAGCAACCCGATCCATGTGGTCGTTAGAGATCTCGATGGGGGAGGGTGGCACAGCCGGGCCATGGTGCCACTTAACGCTGACGCGTGAATACCTGTAACCAACCTTGCCACTGACGGCGTGCGGGTCAAAGTCTGCGCAGGAAAAAGCCAGACCCCATCTCGTTAGTCACTCCCGGAATCGCCTGAAAAAACATCAATGCGCTACTGGCTGATGAAATCCGAACCCGACGAAGTGAGCATTGATGATCTCGCCCGTCTCAAGCGCGTGCCCTGGTTTGGGGTGCGCAATTTTCAAGCGCGAAACTTCATGCGCGATGTCATGCAGATCGGCGATCAGGCGTTCTTTTATCATTCCAGCTGCGCCCAGCCGGGCATCGCGGGCGTGTGTGAGGTGGCAAGCGCCCCGCTTGTCGATGACACGCAATTCGATCCGGCCAGCCCGTATTTCGATGCGAAGTCCTCACCGCTTCATCCGCGCTGGATGTGTGTCGAGGTCGCATTCGTGGCGAAAACGCGTTTGATCCCGCTCTCCGAATTACGCGCCCAGCCCGAGCTCTCCGAGATGCAGCTGCTCGCGCGGGGCAATCGCTTGTCGATCACACCGGTGAGCGAGGCGCATTGGCGCTTCATCACCACGCAACTCATGGAAAGGATGTGATGATGGACGTATCGATTTGGTGGCTTACCTATCTTGCCCTGGGGCTTTTCGTGGGCTTTGTCGCCGGCTTGCTGGGCATTGGCGGCGGCACCGTGATGGTGCCGGTGCTGGCGATGATTTTCACGGCGCAGGGTTTTTCTCAAGATCATGTGCTGCATCTTGCGCTGGGCACCTCAATGGCCACCATCATTTTCACCGCGATCTCCAGCGCCCGCTCGCATCATTTGCATGGCGCGGTGATCTGGCCGGTGGTGCGCGATATCACGCCGGGCATCCTGCTGGGCACCTTGTTGGGCACGCTCGTGGCAAGCCGTGTGAGCACGCGCGGCATGGCGATTTTCTTCACTGTTTTCGTGGTGCTGATCGCCTTGCAGATGCTCGCCAACATCAAACCCAAGCCCAGCCGTGGCTTGCCTGGCCGCTTGGGCACCAGCTCGGTGGGGCTGGGGATCGGCATGGTCTCGGCACTGGTGGCCATCGGCGGGGGCGCGCTCACCGTGCCGTTTCTCACCTGGTGCAATGTGCGCGTGCAGGATGCTATAGGCACCTCCGCGGCGGTGGGCTTTCCGATCGCCGTGGGCGGCACCGTGGGCTACATCTGGAATGGCCTTCATGCCAACAGCCTGCCGGCGGCAAGTGTAGGCTTTATTTACCTGCCCGCGCTTCTGTTCGTGATGGCCGCCAGCGTGACCACCGCGCCGCTGGGCGCGCGTTTGGCCCACCGCCTGCCTGTGGCCACCTTGAAGCGTATCTTTGCGGGCGTCTTGATCTTGCTCAGCGCGAAAATGCTGGCGGGGGTGTGGCAGGGCTAAGCGACGTAGGCGGCACATCGCGCGCCGCCCATTGTTCCGTTTTTTCGATTGGTTGATTAAAAACATTCGACTTTTCCGCTGAACCCTTTGCGGCCATAGTCCTCCCGTCGACATCACGACTGGAGAAAACGATGCGCACCTACCCTCGCAACAGCCCCGAAGCCGCCGCGCGCATCCTGGCGCTTTTTTTGATTGCAGACGGGCATCTGTGCTGCTCCGAAGCCAATGCCTTGCAGCAACTCGATGCCACCCGCGAGCTCGGTCTCACCGAAGAGGATTTCCAGCACATCGTGCAGACCTTGTGCGAAGACCAGTTTCTTGGCACCAGCTTGCATCGGGCAGCCCATCCGCGGCTGGATGAGGCCACCATTGCGTCTTTGCTCGCGGAGGTGGATGACCCCAAGCTCCAGGGCAAGGTGTTGTATCTGGCGATCGCCGCCTCAGTGGCCGACCGGCATCTGGCCGAGGGCGAAATCGATCTCTTGAAAATCGCCTTCAAATATTGGCCCAATGCGGGCGCGACGCGCCCTGCGAATTTGATGAATTAAGGTTTTTGGAGAACGTAGCATGGACATCCTGTTTTCTTTTTTGCAGGCCGATTTCATGGGCAAGCCCGGCTGGCTGTGGCTGGTCTTCATCAGCGTGGTGATCACGCTGCTGGTGCTCGATCTGGGTGTGCTGCACAAGGGTGATCGCGAAATCGGCGTGCAGGAAAGCCTGGTGTTATCCGCCGGCTACATCGGCGCGGCGATGCTCTTTGGTGCGTGGGTATGGTGGTATTTGGGCGCGCAGTCGGGCGTGGAATATTTCACCGGCTTCATGATCGAAAAATCATTGTCGATGGACAATGTCTTCGTCATTGCCTTGATCTTCACCTTCTTTGCCATACCGCGGCAGTATCAGCATCGCGTGCTGTTCTGGGGCATTTTGGGGGTGATTGTGCTGCGCGCGATCATGATCGGGCTGGGCGCCACCCTGGTGAGCCAATTTAGCTGGATTCTTTATTTCTTCGGCGCCTTTTTGGTCTTCACCGGCATCAAAATGTGGCGGCTGGCCGACCATGAGCCGGACCTCGCCAACAACGCCTTGCTTAAGTTTCTGAAGAAGCGCGTGCGGATCACCTCGGGTCTGCGCGGCAATGCCTTCTGGGTGCGCGAGAACGACCCCACGACTGGCCGCCCGGTGCTGTGGGCGACACCGCTACTGCTTGCGTTGGTGATGGTGGAATTCATTGACCTCGTGTTTGCAGTGGATTCGGTGCCGGCGATTTTCGCCATCACCACCGACCCCTTCGTGGTCTACACGAGCAATATTTTCGCCATCCTGGGCTTGCGAGCGCTGTACTTCGCGCTGGCGGCGATGATTCATCGCTTCAAGTATCTGAAATACGCCCTGTCGCTGGTGCTGGTCTTCATCGGCTCGAAGATTTTCCTGGTGGGCATCATCGGCAAAATCCCGGCCGTGATCTCACTGGTGGTGACCTTCGGACTGATTGCTGGAGGGGTGGTGTTTTCGCTATGGAAAACAAGGCAAGCGGCAAACGCTTGAAAGAGGCGGGTTAGGCGTGACGGGTGGGCCGCAAGGCCCACACCGGCGAGGCGCTGTCGTGCTGGCCGCGCGACAGCGCCTTCAAGCGATTACTTCTGCTCAAGCACCCACTTGGCGAGTTTCTTGGCTTCTTCCGCGCTCACTTGAGGATTGGCGGGCATGGGCACTTGGCCCCAGGCGCCCACGCCACCCTTCATGATTTTTTCAGCCAGCTTGGCTTCGATATCTTTCTGACCTTTGTATTTGGCGGCGATGTCCTTGTAAGCAGGGCCGACCACTTTTTTATCGACCGCATGGCAGGCCATGCAGTTTTTCTTTTGCGCAAGCTCCAGGTTGGCAAAGGCGGGGGCGGCAAGGACCAGGCCTGCCAGCACGATCAGGGCTTTCATGGTTGTCTCCATCAGAGGTTGAATTCGATCGGGGGCTATTGTACCTGCAGTTGCAAACCGAGTGCGTCTTCCAGCCCGGCGGGGTCGGTAATCGGCGGGCTGCATTGTGTGCCTTGGCACACCCAGGCGGCCGGGCTTGGTGCAAGCGGCTTATCCAGCGCCGCGGGCAAACCGCGTTGCTCATTCAATGCGATGAGCAGGGTGTCTGGCACGAAGCGGGCCGCCAGCGGGGCATGCCAATCGCGCACGGCCTCCGCTTTGCCGCGCAGGATCACGGTGCGAGGCGGATTCAAGTGCTCCAGCAGCGCGATCGCCATCATCGAATACCCGGCCGGGTTGTTTTTGAGATCGGGGTAGAAGCGCTGCAAGGTGCGCGAAGCCGCCTCAAGATAGCGCGTCTCGCCGGTGAGCGCGCCCAGCCGCTGCAGGGCAAAGGCAGCCACCGCATTGCCGGCCGGCAGCGCATTGTCGAGCCCCGGCACAGGCCGATGAATGAGCGGCTCGTGGTCATGGCTGGTGAAGAAAAAGCCGCCGTGGGCGCGGTCTTCGAAGTGATCGAGGAGCGCCGTCGCCAGCGCCTGCGCGAAAGCCAGATCTTCACGCCGGAAATCCGCCTGCATCAATTCAATCAGCGCCGAAAGCAAGAAGGCGTAGTCATCGAGGAAGGCATTGCCCTTGGTCACCTCGCCGCGCGTGACCACGCGCAGGCGGCCCGCAACCCACAGGGTGCGCTGAATAAAATCCACCGCGCGCTGCGCGCTTTGCAGCCAATCACGACGCTGGAACACCGCCGCGCCACGCGCCAGGGCTTCGATGGCGAGCGCATTCCAACTGGTCAGAATTTTGTCATCCAGCCCGGGCTTGATGCGCGTGCTGCGCGCAGCAAAAAGTTTTTCACGCGCCGCCTGAAGATGCTGCTCGCAGGCTTCGTTGCTGAGTTTTAAGGATTTGGCGATTTGCCACAGCGGCTCGGCCTGATAAAGATGCCAATGCGTGGCCTCGAAATTGGCGCTGCGATGAAGGCCATAGTGGCGGGAGGCCACGGCGTATTCTTCTTCGCTCAGCAAGGCCTCCACGGCCGTGGGTGACCACAGATAAAACTTCCCCTCTTCGCCTTCGGAATCAGCATCCTGGGTGCTGTAGAAGCCGCCTTGCGGCGACTGCATTTCGCGCATCATCCACGCCGCGGTCTGCTCGGCCACATGCCGGTAATGCGCCTCGCCCGTCATGGCATAGGCTTCGGTGTAAAGCCTGAGCAAGGGGCCGTTGTCATAGAGCATTTTTTCAAAATGCGGGATGTTCCATTCCGCATCGACCGAATACCGGAAAAACCCCCCGCCCAGCTGATCGAAAACTCCCCCGGCCGCCATGCGGCTCAAGGTGGTGAGCACGATGGCCCGTGGCCTCGGGGCTTGCGAGCGCGCATGGGCGCGCAACAGCAGCATGAGGTCGGTCGGATGCGGGAATTTCGGCGCATCGCCAAAGCCGCCGTGGCGCGAATCAAAATGGGCATCGAGCAAGTGCGTTGATCGCGCCACCGGCTCATCGGAAAATTCCGCGGGCACCGCCTGGCCCGGTGTCAGCGTGCTGGCCAGGCCCTCCCTCAAACGCTGATTTTGTTCGGCGATTTCCTGGCCTTGCTGGGCGTAGGCTTTGGAGACATATTCCAGCAGGTCCTTGAAGCTGGGCAGGCCATAGCGCTGGGTCTTGGGAAAATAAGTGCCGCCCAAAAAGGGCACGCCATCAGGCGAGAGAAACAGGGTGAGCGGCCAGCCGCCGCTGCGCTGCGCGAGCAGCTGGTGGGCAGTCTGGTAGATCTGATCGAGATCGGGCCGCTCTTCGCGGTCGACTTTGATGTTCACGAACCACTGATTCATGAGTTTGGCGGTGGCTTCATCCTCGAAGGATTCATGCGCCATCACATGGCACCAATGGCAGGCGGAATAGCCGATCGACAGCAGGATCGGCTTTTTCTGCTCGCGCGCCAGTGCAAAAGCCTCTTCGCCCCACGGGTACCAGTCCACCGGATTGTCAGCGTGTTGCAGCAGATACGGCGAGGTTTCTTTCGCGAGGCGATTGGGCATGGTTTAGCGCTTTTGCAATTGGGAGAGATCACGCACCGCGCCGGTGTCAGCGCTGGTGGTGAGCGCGGCATAGGCCTGCAGCGCGGCAGAGACATGGCGCTGGCGATTCACCGGCTGCCAAGCTTTGTCGCCGCGGGCATTCATCGCGGCGCGGCGACGGGCGAGTTCTTCATCGCTCACCGCCAAATGAATGCGCCGTTGCGGGATGTCGATTTCAATCGTGTCGCCGTTTTCCACCAGCCCGATCTCACCGCCCATCGCGGCTTCCGGCGAGACATGGCCGATCGACAGCCCCGAGGTGCCGCCTGAAAAACGCCCATCGGTGAGCAGCGCGCATTTTTTGCCCAAGCCGCGGGACTTCAAATACGAAGTGGGATAAAGCATTTCCTGCATGCCCGGCCCGCCCTTGGGGCCTTCATAGCGCACGATCACCACATCGCCTTCCACCACTTCGCCATCGAGAATGCCCTTGACCGCATCATCCTGGCTTTCATAAACGCGAGCGCGGCCTGTGAACACGAGGTTGGCATCATCCACCCCCGCGGTTTTCACGATGCAGCCTTTGCTGGCGATATTGCCAGTGAGCACCGCCAAACCGCCGTCTTGCGAATAGGCGTTTTCGCGGTTGCGGATGCAACCCTTGGCGCGATCCAGATCGAGCGCGGGGTAGCGGCGCGATTGCGAAAAGGCGGTTTGCGTGGGCACGCCACCGGGCGCAGCGCGGTAGAAGGTGTGCACCGCTTCGTCGTTAGTGCGGATGACATCGTATTGGTCGAGCGCCGCGGCCATGGTGGGCGAATGCACCGTGGGCACATCGCGATTAATGAGCCCGGCACGATCAAGCTCGCCCAAAATGGCGACCACGCCGCCCGCGCGATGCACATCTTCCATGTGGTAATCCTGCGTGGCGGGCGCGACCTTGGCGAGACACGGCACCTTGCGCGAGATGCGGTCGATGTCGGTCATGGTGAAGTCGAGCTCAGCTTCACGCGCAGCGGCGAGCAGATGCAGCACGGTGTTGGTCGAGCCGCCCATCGCCACATCCAGCGCCACGGCGTTTTCAAAAGCCTTGAAACTCGCGATCGCGCGCGGCAGCACGCGCTCATCGTCCTGCTCGTAATAGCGGCGGGCGAGATCCACCACCAGGCGCCCGGCCTTGAGGAACAATTCCTTGCGATCAGCATGCGTGGCAAGCAGCGAGCCATTGCCCGGCAAGGAAAGCCCCAGCGCTTCGGTGAGGCAATTCATGGAGTTCGCGGTGAACATGCCGGAGCACGAGCCGCAGGTGGGGCAGGCCGAGCGCTCGTAGGCGTCGGCTTCTTCATCCGAGACATTTTTATCAGCGGCTTTCACCATGGCGTCGACCAGATCGATGGCGATCACCTTGGGGCCCCAATTCACCTTGCCCGCTTCCATCGGGCCGCCGGAGACGAACACCACCGGGATATTGAGGCGCAGCGCCGCCATCAGCATGCCCGGGGTGATCTTGTCGCAATTGGAAATGCACACCAGCGCATCGGCGCAGTGGGCATTGACCATGTATTCCACGCTGTCGGCAATCAGCTCGCGCGAGGGCAGCGAATAGAGCATGCCGCCGTGGCCCATGGCGATACCGTCATCCACGGCGATGGTGTTGAATTCCTTGGCCACACCGCCGGCGGCTTCGATCTCGCGGGCGACCAATTGCCCCAGGTCTTTCAGATGCACATGACCCGGCACAAATTGCGTGAAGCTATTGGCAATGGCGATGATGGGCTTGTCGAAATCGCCATCTTTCATGCCGGTGGCGCGCCACAGGGCGCGGGCGCCGGCCATGTTGCGGCCGTGGGTGGAGGTGCGGGAACGATATTGCGGCATGATGTCCTCGGTGATTCAGGCGCGGCTGCGCGGCTCGGATAAAATCGCGATTTTAAATTAAATCCCGGCCCATGCTCATCCATCCGCAATTTGACCCGATCGCCTTCTCGCTGGGCCCGCTGCATATTCGCTGGTATGGGCTCATGTATCTGGTGGCCTTCTTGATGTTCGTGTGGCTGGGCCGCATTCGCGCGCGTGCCCGGCCGGAATTCGGCATCGATGCGCAGGAAATTGATGACCTCATGTTTTACGGCATGCTCGGCGTGGTGCTGGGCGGGCGGCTGGGGCAAGTGCTGTTTTTCGAGCCGGGGTATTACTTCTCGCACCCGGCGGAAATCATTGCGGTGTGGAAGGGCGGCATGTCCTTTCATGGCGGCTTTCTGGGCGTGCTGGTAGCAATCGCCCTGTGGGCGCGAAAACACGGCAAGCGTTTTTTTGAAGTGACCGATTTCATCGCGCCCTTGGTGCCGCTGGGCCTTGCGGCCGGGCGGATTGGCAATTTCATCAATGGTGAGTTGATCGGCCGCGTGGCCGACCCGATGCTCCCCTGGGCGATGGTGTTTCCGCAGGTGGATGCCCTGCCGCGGCATCCTTCGCAGCTATATCAGGCCGGGCTGGAGGGGCTCACGCTGTTTGTCGTGCTGTGGCTTTTTGCGCGGCACCAACGGCCGGTGGGGCAGGTGTCGGCGGTATTTCTGCTGGGCTATGGCGCGTGCCGCTTTGCCGCGGAATTTTTCAGAACGCCGGATGATGGCATCTTCGGAACGCTCAGCCTCGGCTTATCCATGGGCCAGTGGCTCAGTGTGCCAATGATTGCGGCAGGCTTACTCATTTTTGTCATCAAGCGCCGGGTAAAATGACGCCATGAATACGCGACCTTTCAGAATTCTCGGCATCCAGCAAGTGGCGATTGGCGGCCCCTCGCGCGAGCGGCTGCGCGCCTTGTGGGGCGATCTATTGGGCGTGCCCAGAATCGGCGAATTCGAAAGCGAGCGGGAAAATGTGCGCGAAGACATCCTCGCCTTGGGGCTCGGCACTTGGCGCTGCGAGATCGATCTCATGGAGCCGATCGACGCCACCAAAAAACCGGCGGTGCATGAGCCGCCGCTTAATCATCTGGGTTTGTGGGTGGATGATCTTGTGGCCGCCGTGGACTGGCTAGGCAAAGCCGGCGTGCGCTTTGCCCCGGGCGGCATCCGCACTGGCGCGGCAGGCCATCCGGTGGCCTTCATTCACCCCAAAGGCAATGAGCAATTCCCCATCGGTGGCGAGGGCGTGTTGATCGAGCTGGTGCAAGCCAGCACCGAGGTAATCGCCGCGTATGACGCGGCATCCCGCAGCACGGCATGAGATCTTCCCCCATCGGTTTCACCCGCCCCTCAGGCGGCGCACAAACATGTCTTCGGCGTGACCATTGTATCCGGCCCGAGCACCGCGCCCTCACGCTGGTGCAGCGCGCCGAGGATGGCGGCATCCATCCTGGTCAGGCCCCGGAATCCGGCTTCGGCGAAGCGATGGCGCAATCGATCGAGGCCTGCGCCCGCGATATCGAACGCCGTGAGCTCCATAGCTTTGAATCACTCTGGTCGCGGGCGGGGAGCGTGATCGGCAGTTTCATCCTGGGCCGCCACGGTTTGCCAGAAGGCGCCCGCCTGCCGCGTGCCAGAAGCAGTCTTGAAAGCCTGGTGCGAATGCTCAATGAACTCGGCCCGCCGCCGGAGCAAGCGAGCCTCCATATTCATTCAGGCTGGCAGCAGCATGGCTTCATTGCCGCCGAGCTTCTGCGACGCATTTCGATCATCAAGCATCGAGGGGCGTTCGATGCGAGCACATCGACCTGGACCGATGGCGCTTATCAGCTGGTGTGCGTGAATGCGCCCGACGAGAATCCTGTGCCGGCGCGTTTCGAGCTGCGAATTCATTCGCCCGGACTGGATGTGGGCGAGCCTGCCAGCTTCGTCGCTTGGCGCTTTCGCGCTGATCATGCCGACGCGCCGCTCAAGCCTCGCAAGCGGCTTTTTGAAAACTCGGGCTTTGCCGATGAGCGATTCCGGTGTGCAGTGATCGCGCATGTCGATGCGCGGCTCGAGGCCATGCTCCAGGGCACGGCGGGTGACACGCTCAACGCGGCATTCGAAGCGTACTGGTGGATGCTGCGGCAGCAGCAAGTGGCCGTGGGCGACAAGGCGCAGCATGTTTTGCATTCGGTGCTGCTGGCCTGCGGCCATGCGCTGCCGCCCTCGCCGCCCGGGCGCGACCCGGCGCTCTGCGCGCTTGCGATGAGCCGGGATGATTGGCTAGAGGCCGCCCCCGCGCTATGGGGCTTGATCGGCCCGCGCTCGCTGCTGGGGCGCGAGCTGACGGGGCGCCTGCCGCGCCCCACGCTGCCTGCGGCGAACGCAGCACCCGATCTCGCGCCACTCATCGATGCACTATCACTCAGCGCATCGCCCGAGCCTGGGCGCCGCCGCAGGGCGCAACAGGCCGCGGATGCTGAAGATTTCGCCCAGTTCCTCAAAGCCTTTCAGGCAAAGCGCAGAATCGCCTGATCCACCGCCAGCGACTCGCCCGGCTGGGCCAGCACTTCCGCCACGGTGCCATCCATCTCAGCGCGCAGCACGTTTTCCATTTTCATCGCTTCGATGGTGGCCAGGCGCTCGCCGGCTTTGATCTCCTGCCCGGTTTTGACTGCCAGTGTGGCGAGCAGACCAGGCATCGGCGAGAGCAAAAACTTGGAGCGATCGGGCGCTGCTTTTTTCGGCATCAGGCGCAGCAGCTGGGCGGCCCGCGGGCTCATGACTTCGACATCCGCGATGCGGCCGCGATGGATGAGGCGGTATTTCAGGCCCAGCCTTTCCACCTGCATGATGAGCGGCTGGCCATTGACCTGGCCGGCGAACACCGGGTTGTAAAACTGCCAATCGGCTTCGATTTCGTAATTGACGTGCCCCACGCTCACCCGCTGGCCGCGGGCGGTTTCGATCACCCGAATCGGGTGTTCGGTGCCATTCAGGAGCACCACGAAATCGCCCCCC
This sequence comes from Pseudomonadota bacterium, assembly GCA_041161415.1. Taxonomy (GTDB): domain Bacteria; phylum Pseudomonadota; class Gammaproteobacteria; order Burkholderiales; family Rhodocyclaceae; genus JBEAUN01. The sequence goes on from JBEAUN010000033.1 coordinate 11,499, forward strand.
ACCTTGAATTCCATGCCCGGCATCTGGCCCACGATGCGCGAGGCCCGATCCTGATAGCGGCGATGCACGGCACCCGCCACCGCGATCAGCAGATTCTCGTCTTCATGCGGGGTCTGCGCGGGGTGAAACCCATCGGGATAATTGTCTGCGATGAAGGCGGTGGAAAACTGCCCAAGCATAAATTTGGGCTGCTGCATCAGCGCCGACTGGAAGCTGACATTCGATGACACGCCGCGTATGACAAAGGCATTTAATGCCTCGCGCATGCGCGAGATAGCCTGCTCGCGACTGGCGCCGTGGGTGATGAGCTTGGCGATCATCGAGTCGTAGTGCATGGAGATCTCGCCGCCTTCTTCCACGCCGGTATCCACCCGCACTTGCCCGGAAATTTCCTGCGGCGGGATGAAGCGGGTGAGCCGCCCGATCGAAGGCAGGAAATTGCGGGTGGGGTCTTCGGCATTGATGCGGCATTCCATCGCCCAGCCGCGCAGCGGGATTTGTTTTTGCGTGAAGGAAAGCGGCTCGCCGGCGGCGATGCGGATCATCTGCTCGACCAGATCGAGCCCGGTGATCATCTCTGTCACCGGGTGTTCCACCTGCAGCCGGGTGTTCATTTCCAGAAAATAAAACTGGCGGTCAGCACCGACCACGAATTCCACCGTCCCCGCCGAGCGGTAGTTCACGGCCCGCGCCAAGGCCACCGCCTGCGCGCCCATCGCCTTGCGAGTGGTTTCATCGAGGAAGGGCGAGGGCGCCTCTTCAATCACTTTCTGATGACGGCGCTGCAAGGAGCATTCGCGCTCCCACAGATACACCACATGATCATGGGCGTCGCCCAACACCTGGATTTCGATATGGCGCGGCTGCTCGATAAATTTTTCGATGAAGACACGATCATCGCCAAAGGCATTGCGCGCTTCCACGCGACAGGATTCAAAGCCTTCGCGGGTTTGCGCTTCATTGTGCGCCACCCTAAGGCCCTTGCCGCCCCCGCCCGCCGAGGCCTTGATCATCACCGGGTAGCCAATATCGCGGGCGATCTTCACCGCCTGATCGGCATCCTGAATGACATCGGTATAGCCGGGGATGGTATTGACGCCGGCTTGCAAAGCGAGTTTTTTGGAGGCGATCTTGTCGCCCATGGCGTCGATGGCGTCCGCCGTGGGGCCGATGAAGGTGATGCCGGCAGCTTCAAGGGCGCGGGCGAAGTCGGCCTTCTCGGATAAAAACCCATAGCCCGGGTGCACCGCCTGCGCGCCGGTTTCCTTGCAGGCCGCGATGATCTTGTCGATGCAAAGATAAGATTCACGCGCCGGTGCCGGGCCGATGCACACCGCCTCATCGGCCATGCGCACATGCACCGCATCAAGATCCGCAGCAGAATATACCGCCACGGTCTTGATGCCCATGGCACGCGCCGTGCGAATCACGCGACAGGCAATTTCACCGCGATTGGCTATCAGGATTTTGGAAAACATCGGCCGCGCTCCGGTGAGGGAATCGGCCTAGTGTAGTGCGCCCTGAGGATGCGGGGAAGAGGCGTAAAATGTCGCTTGAACCCGGGCGCTGCCAAGCGCGCCCGGGGGCCGCTCTTACGGAGACACTTCGTCGAAGCTGAACAGCTGATTGGGACCGCCGTGGAAGGCATACTGAATGGCAGGCGCGCCTTCCGTTTTAAGTTGCCGCGAAATATCCACCACCTTGCCAGAGTGCACCTCCACGATACGGAAATTGCCTCGATCGATCTGTTCGATTCGAAAGCGCTGGTTAGCGCCGCCATGCGTGGTCCATTGATAGATCACCTGACCATTCCCGCTGATATCGACAGGCAGACCTTCGTTATTGAGGTGTCCGGACACATCCAGTACCAGCCCCGAAGCAAGGTTCTTGAAGAAGAACGCATCGCCCGCCGCCTCGAGTTGCCACTTTTGCGAGCGGTCGTTGGGATTGACGTTCTTCTGCACCACCCGTGTGCCGTTGTTGGTATTGATGCTTTCGAGAGACAATGCCAAGCCGGAATGTTTGGCACAAATCACGTAGGTTTTGCCTGAACTGGGTGCCATAGCCTCTGTCATCATGAAGCCCAGATTTTGCCGAGGGAAATTTTCGAGCCGCGGGAACACCGCTTTGCGACTTTCCCGGGACACGCCCATCCAGGCCGCCATCGTAGCCGCTACCTGATCCACCGATGAGGTGGGAATCAGAATGCCGTTGCGATAGTTATCATCACCGTCATCGCGGCCAGTGACATGTGGCGATGTGCCGAAAAATTGGCCGCCCTTCACGGCCCCACCCATCACAAAGTAATGGCTGCCCCAGCCGTGATCGGAGCCATCGCCATTGCCCCAGCTGCGGCCGAAATCGGAGGCAGTAAAGGTCGTGACTTGATCCTCGATGCCGAGCGCGCGTGTTTGTTCATAAAAATCGGTGAGGCCTTCCGACAGCTGGCGCAACAGCCCTGCATGCAACGAGTTGCCCACCGATTGCCCGCTATGCGTATCAAAGCCGGACATGGAAACAAAAAACACTTGGCGCTTGAGGCCGAGCGTGCCCCGGGCCTTGATGAATCGCGCCACCATGCGCAGCTTTCTTACCAGCGGGTTGCTCTGAAATTTGGCATCGGCATCGGCATTCTTTTCAAGGGTCGCACTCAACACCCTGTGCGCAGCATGGGAGCGCTTGGTGACATCGATATAATCGGCCTGAATAAGATTCGTCACGCTGTTGCTGGTCTGCGTGGTCACGGCTTCCACAACACTGTCCGGGATCGGCATGCCGTACGCGTTGTAGGGCGAGCTCGTCCCGCTAAAGCGAATCGAGAAGGAATCGAGCGAGGGGCTCGCCATCACATCGCTGCCATCGTTGAAGCACCATCCGCCTGATTCATCCTCCGTCACCATCACCGAGGAAAATAATTGCTGATTGAAAGTGAGCGTGCTGGCCGGCTGCAAGCTCTGGCTGATACGACCACCCCAACCTGACTTCGCGCCGTCGGGCTCCAGGGATTGCCAAAAATCGCGTTGATCATTGTGGGAAAACAGCTTGGGCGGCAACTCTGCCGAATCAATCGTGCTTTTTTTAACCGGCTCAAGCAAGGTGCCCACATTCAACAGCACCGCCATCTTTTGTTTGTCAAAAAGCTGTTTGAGCCCGGCAAGATTGGGGTTTAACGCATACTGGCTGACCCGGCCCGGCTGGGGGTTGGGCAGTGGGGGCAAGGGCAGCAAGGCGCTGCGACTCAAAGCAAGCTCGGGCCGAAGTTGCTTATAGAGCGCGTAACTTTTCTCGTCATATGGCACCACCGTGTTGTAGTGGTCATTGCCGCCTTCGAGATAAACACACACCAAAGCCTTGTAGTTGTCATTCGGGGATGCGGCACTCGCCTGCCCGATCGCCATCAGGTTCATCAAAAACGGAGGCAACGCACCAGAAGATGAGAGCGCCGCCGAGCGAATCATAAAATTACGACGTGAGGGTTTCATATTCGATTTCATTTTTCGGTCCTTGCGCTTACTTGAGCACCAGATAGTCTGAGGAGATCATCGTGAGAAAGACGATCGCGCGCGCGCGGGCTTCCCGCTGCGCCTGATTGCCATCCGGCATGGTGCGAACATGGTTGCGAATCGTGGTAAGCGTTTTGTCTGAAAGTTGGCCAGCAGCAATCAGGGTGTTGGCGCGTGAGATGATGAGATCAACCCCGCCACTGCCGCCAACATTGTCCACCCAACGTTTCCAGATATCGGAGAGCGGCACCAATTTCTTGGGCTGGCCATTGATGAAGTCAAGGTTGGGCGTGCCGTTGCCGGTGCCATAGAGACCGAAATGAATCAACTGCATCATGAATTCGATATATCGGGGTACCGTGTTTTCATCCACCAACTGAAACTCCGGCGCAACCCAACCTCGATCCGCGACCCTGGTTTTGGGCGCGCGGTATTCGGGTCGGAAGAAATTGAATACGCTCCTTGAATAGAAGGGGATCTGATAGAGCTGCACATGGAAATGCCAATGCCCCATGAATCGCGGCTGCATCTGGCCGGTGCGGGTATCGCAGCACAAAAGCCGCGCATACTGGGTGAGCCGCAAGACCGGCTCACGAAGCTTGCCCGCGGCGGGCTGCAGTGCGGCGGCCTCGGGGTCGAGCAGCACCGCCGCAACGGTCGCCATCAAATCGCCCCGCTTGCCACTGCCGAAGGTGAAACCGTCGCGGGCAAAGCGTCCAGTGTTGAAAGCGGTGGCCACCCGCGCCACATAAGCGGGGGATGGATTGCTGAAGACCAGCCGCTGAATGAGCTGCTTGCCAATAAATGGGCCGACATTGGCATGATTGAAAAGATGATCCAGAGCGCGCTTGATGCTGGTTGTCCCATCCGTGCCGGCCGGAATGGTGAGCCCTAAAAATTTCGCTTCGCGGCGATCATGTTTGGCTTCATCCATCACCAGCGGATTGATCGCGAATTGGTAACTTGCCCAGGGCCTTTGCGGGTCGTGCGTGGGCGTCCCGGCGTAGTTGGTTTTCAGCCCGGAGAACACGCGGGCAAGACCAATGATGTCTTCCTGCGTGTAGGTTTCCTTTTTCTTGCCATTGACAGTGACAGGGGTGCCATTGGCATTGAGTTGATACAGCCCGATGGTGAAGAGCTGCATGATCTCGCGGGCATAGTTTTCATCTGGCTCCACGCCAACCTGAATGCGCTGCGGCGAGCAATCCTGATCCTTAAAGGTGAGAAATTCCCCCATGCGGTAGTTGTGAGTGACATCGGTGAGCAAATCACGAAAATTGCCGAACGCATGCTTGGTGAAAATGTCCCACATGGCAGCGGTTGACCAACCGCGGAAAGCACCATCAATCACATTGACAGGAAAAATTTGCGACAGCGAAAACGCCACACGCTGACGTACCGTATCAGGTGCATTGATCATCAGCGTAAGTGCGCCATACATGCCGCCAAAGCAGGCATACCCCCAACGCGGGGAGTGAAACGGGTCATTCGTCTTGGCAGGGTCCCAATGTTTTTCGGGTTCTTCCTCGTACCGCGCCTTGAGCCAATTCACACAACCCTGAGACGGTGGCTCCTTGAACTGCCCATCCAGCCATGCCGCTGGGCCCAACCGTTTGGCCAACAGAATATTTTTTTCATCCGCGCCGGTGGAAGCCTGCGCAAGAAATCGCACCGCTTCGATTTCGGTCATTTTGTCACCGGCAGCCAGCGCTTCTTGGGTGCCAGCAAGTGCTGCAACACCGGCAGTGACCGCCTTGAGTGGGAGGCCTGACTGAGTTGCGATTGAATCCGGCTGCGGATGTTCGGTCTTGCGTTCTTCGAGCGTGGGGGCGTACGTCATGTCGTTCTCCTAATGATTCTTGCGGCAAATCAGTACCACCGTCAGGTTCTTCGCCTGACTTTGTTCAACGTTTGATTTGTTTTTTTAAGAAGACGCGAGGCGCTGCAGCTTCGCAGCGGGTGTTAAAAAACTTACGGTGAGGGCAGAAAAATTTTTCATGGTCAGATCTCAATCATCGAGAGAGCTCGCTCTCACTGGGTGAGAGCCTCGCTGCAGAGAAGAGTTCCAGCCGATTAAAAATTTGTTGCAGGAGGGATGATTCTTGGGCGCCCTCTTAGGGCACGAATAATGCGCTTCACATGAAAATCTGCAAAAGATCATTCAGGAAATGACGCCCTCGTGAGGTGGGGCGAATCCTCTCCGGGCTCACTTCCAGCAACCCACGCTCGACTGCCCGAGCAAGCGGCGCATCGATATACGACAACGGCATGCCAGTACGCGCTTTGAAAAGCGACGCATCGAAACCCTCTGCCAGGCGCAGCGCATTCATCATGAATTCAAAGGGCAGCGAGGCCTGATCGATGGCTTCTTTGCTCTGCACCGGCGCGCTCGCCGTGACTTGATCAAGATACGTCTGCGGGTGCTTGTAACGCATCTCGCGAATCATCGACTGCGCGGAAGACAGCTTGCTGTGCGCGCCCGCGCCGATGCCCAGATAATCGCCAAAGGTCCAGTAATTCAGATTGTGTCGACAGCGCTCGCCAGGCTTGGCAAAGGCCGAGGTTTCGTAATGTTCAAAGCCTGCTTCGATAAGTTTGGCTTCCACGCCCTCTTGCATGTCAGCGGCCAGATCTGCTTCCGGCACCGGCGGCGGGTCATGATAAAAACGCGTATTGGGCTCAAGCGTGAGGTGATAAGCGCTGATGTGCGCAGTGCCAAAAGCGATCGCCGTGGTGATGTCTTCCATCGCTTCATTAAGGCTTTGCTCGGGCAGGGCATACATCAGATCAAGATTGATGCGCGAGAAATGCTTGAGCGCACTCTCAATCGCACGCCGTGCTTGGGTGCCATCGTGAATGCGGCCCAGCGCTTTAAGATGCCGCTCGTTGAAACTTTGAATCCCCAGCGAGAGCCGATTGACCCCGGCTTGCCTGAAGGCGGCGAATTTATCCGCCTCCACAGTGCCTGGATTGGCCTCCAGCGTGATCTCGGCGTCGGGCAACAGATTGAGCCGGGCGCGAATGGCATCAAGCAATGTCTCGATGCTTTTTGCGCTGAACACGCTCGGCGTGCCGCCGCCGAAAAAAATGCTGATCACGCGCCGGCCCCAGATGCCAGGTAACGCAAGCTCAAGATCGCGAATCAGCGCGGCGACATAGGCCTCTTCCGGCAGCGCCCCGCGGGCTTCATGGGAATTGAAATCGCAGTAAGGGCATTTCTTCACGCACCAGGGAATGTGCACATAGAGCGACAAGGGCGGCAGCACAGATAGCCCACTGCCCTCCCTGGGCGAGACCGTTTGCTGGGGCAGAATCGGAATGATGCGTGACATTGCTCAAGCGCCCTCGCGGATCTGCGCCAGCAAGCTCTCAAGCGCCAAAGCACGATGCGAGATCTGGTTTTTGCGTTGCGCATCGAGCTCGGCCACGGTGCAGTGGTGGTCCGGCAACCAGAAAAGTGGGTCGTAGCCAAAGCCTGATTCACCCCGCGGCGCAGTGGTCAGGCTGCCATGCCAGCGTCCCAGGCCGATGAGCGGCTGCGGGTCGCGCGCTTCGCGCACCAGCACCAGCGCACACACATAATGCGCGCTGCGGTTTTGTTCCCCCACCATCGCAGCCAGCAGCGCGGCGTTGTTGCGCTCATCCGATTTCGGCTCACCGGCATAGCGGGCCGAGAACACGCCCGGTGCGCCGCCCAGCGCCTCCACGCACAAGCCCGAGTCATCTGCCAACGCCGGCAAGCCTGAGCGTTCGGCCGCATGGCGGGCTTTGGCGAGCGCATTTTCGACAAAGGTAAAATGTGGCTCTTCCGCTTCCGGGATATTGAGCGAAGACTGCGGTATCACCTCGATACCCAATGGTGAGAGCAGGGCTGAAAACTCGCGCAGCTTGCCGGGGTTGTGACTGGCGAGAACAAGCTTCTTGAACATGATGACAACGCAAGACGGGAAAAAACGACATTATCCCCGCCCTTGCCCCGGCTGTGCGAGCCGGCGGGCGCTGGGGTAAGATTTCGAGCGTGATCAGGGTGCGGTTTGTGTGCCCACCCCTGTCTCCCGCCGGCTGCAACCATGCCCGACGCATTCACCGCCATTCATCAACTGCCCGCGCCCACCATGACACACGCCGCCCACAGCATGCTTCTTGTGCTCACCAATCTGCCGGATGTTGAGTCGGCCACGAGCCTTGCGCGGCTGCTGGTGGAATCACGCCTGGCCGCCTGCGTCAATCAACTGCCGGCGGCGCGCTCGACCTACCGCTGGCAAGACAAGATCGAAATCGCCGAGGAGGTGCCGCTGCTCATCAAAACCACTGCCGACCGGTATGCGGATGTGGAGCAGGCTATCCGCATCGCCCACCCTTATGAAGTGCCCGAAATCATCGCGCTGCCCATCGACCGAGGTTTGCCTGAGTATCTTGCCTGGGTCGCCAGCGAAACACACTCTTGATGGAACATGCCATGCGCCGCCTGCTTACCTTGATTGCTTTTTTTGCCTTGCTCTTGCCGCTCTTGGCAGCGGCTGCCGAGCCGCTGCCGCCTGAAAAAGCCTTCAAGGCGGAGGCCAAGGTGCTGGGGGCAGACACAATCAGCGTGAATTTTTCGATAGCCAAAGGCTATTACCTGTATCGCGATAAATTCCGCTTTTCCGCCACGGGCGCTGAAATCGGCGAGATTGAATTTCCCCAAGGTGAAATGAAAGATGATGACACCTTCGGCCGCGTGGAAGTATTCCGCGATACGCTGGCCATCGCGCTCCCGGTGCTGGGCGCAAGCGGCGAAGTGAAGCTCACCGTGGGCTATCAAGGCTGCGCCGATCTGGGCGTGTGCTACCCGCCCGCCACTCAGACCTTCACGCTATCGCTCAACGCGCCCAATAATTCGGCCAAGCCACCGCCGCAAGATGAGGCCTCGCGCATTCTGGCGATGCTCAAGGACGCGAGCCTTGTCACCAATATCGCCGCGTTTTTTGGCGCCGGGCTGCTGTTGGCCTTCACCCCTTGCGTGTTTCCAATGATTCCGATTTTGTCCGGCATCATTGTCGGCCAAGGCCACGGCATAAGCCGCTGGCGGGCCTTTGAGTTGTCGCTGCTTTATGTCTTGGGCATGGCGGCCACCTATGCCGCGGCCGGTGTGGCGGCGGGCTACTCCGGCACCTTGCTCTCGGCCGCGCTGCAAAACGTCTGGGTGCTGGGCGGCTTTGCGCTGATTTTCGTGGCACTGGCCTTGGCCATGTTCGGCGCGTATGAATTGCAGCTCCCCACCGCGCTGCAAAGCCGGCTTTCCGAAGCAGCCAGCCACCAGCGGCGTGGCGCGGTGATGGGCGTGCTGGTGATGGGCGTGCTCTCGGCACTGATCGTCGGCCCCTGCGTGGCGGCGCCGCTGGCCGGCGCGCTGCTTTATATCGCGCAGACGGGCGATGCGCTGTTCGGCGGGCTCGCGCTTTTTGCGATGGCGCTGGGCATGGGCGCGCCGCTGATTGCGGTGGGCGTCTCCACCCGCCACTGGCTGCCGCATGGCGGGCCGTGGATGGAAGGCGTGAAGAAGCTCTTCGGCGTGATTCTGCTGGCGCTGGCCTTGTGGATTGTGCAGCCGGTGCTGCCCGGGGTCGCTTCGATGCTGGGCTGGGCGGCTTTATTGATCGGCTCGGGCGTGATGTTGAAAGCAATCGACAGCCTGCCCCCTAAAGCCAGCATGATGCTTCGCCTGGGCAAAGCGGCCGGGGTGATCGCCTTATTGGCCGGCGTGGCCATGCTGGCCGGTGCGCTGGCCGGCTGGCACGACCCGCTGCGCCCGCTCGGTTTCCTGCGCGCTGGCAACGAGGCCGCGCCTGCCGTGAAATTCGAACGGGTGGCCGATAACGCCGCGCTGGATGCCCGCATCAAAGCCAGTGATAAACCAGTGCTGCTCGATTTTTACGCTGACTGGTGTGTGGCCTGCAAGGAAATGGAGCGCAACACCTTCCCTCACCCCGGGGTGCGCGCCGAGCTTGAAAAATTCACCCTGCTCAAAGCGGATGTCACGGCGAACACCGAAGCAGATCTCGCCATGTTGCGGCGATTCAATTTATTCGGCCCGCCCGGCATCATTTTCTTCAAGCCCGGCGGCGGCGAAATCGAAGGCACGCGGGTGATCGGCTACCAAGGCCCGGAAGAGTTTTTAATGTCGCTCGCGCGGGCTTTGTAACATCGTCGCCGCCATGCCTTGATGCACGTCAAGGCTGCTGAAAAAGACGTTTGACTCGGCCGACCCGCTCTGGGAAAAAGACGCTTTTTTTCCAGAGGTCTCCATGGGCAATGTAGTGAGCTGTTTCGCACCCAACACAACGCGGGCCCTTGCGTCCGGCAGCCCCGGCATCCAACACAATGCCGGGGAGGAGAAAATCGAATTTCTCCATGACGGCCTCATCTGGCGCAGCACCCTGGGCGCCTGGCATCACCTGCCCCCCGGCTTTGTGGATGCCAGCGCACTCAAGCATGAAATGCCTGAGGAATTCCGCACGCATTTGCATCGGCTGGAATTGCAATCCGGTGGCATCGCCCAACGCAGAATTTTCGACTCGCTGCAGCAATTCGGAACGCGGCTCACCGCCCACACCTTGCGCGGCATGATGCTCGAAGGCCGGCATCCTGAGCTGAACGAGGCCTTGGGGGTGCTGCTGCACTACCACCTGCTCGATTTTGGCCAACATCATGAGCATGATGTGCATTGCAGTAGCGGGCTCTTCGGGCCGCGCCACTGCACCCTCATGCATCGCATGGCCGTCGATGCCCGCGAGCCTGGCGACACCCTCGGCACCCGGCTTGCCGATCGTTTTGCCTTGCTGGCGCGCGCGGGGGTGAATCTCGACACGCCCTGCGCCCATCATGAAACGCCCTTGATGTGGGCGGTGCATTGGGGCACGCTTTCCGCCGCCAAAGCCTTGATACTTGCCGGCGCCGATCCTCACCAGTGCGATCACCAAGGCATCATGCCGCTGCATCTTGCCGCCCGGATTGGCGAGGCGCACATGGCCTCTTTCCTGGCCCGCGCCGGCGGCTCGCCGGATGTGCCCACGCATAATCAGCATCACCAAACCGCGATGCACATCGCGGCGGCACATGGCCACTGCAGAGTGATTCGCTCGCTGCAACACAGCGGCGCTAATCTCGATATGCTCGATGCCGACCACAAAAGCCCCTTGCTGCTGGCGGTCGAGCATCGGCATCATGCCGCAATCCGCACCCTCCACCATTACGGCGCGCAGATGAATCTAAAAATGGGCTCGGCCGCCTACTCCGCACTCTCCTGGGCGGTGCGTCATGAACGGCTGGCAGAAGCCCGCGTCTTGCTCGAATGTGGCGCCGACCCCAATCTGCGCGGGGCCGGTGGACGCACGCCGCTGCATCTCATCGCGCTGCGGCATTTTGATATTTCGCATTCCGTGCCCCGCTCGCTCGCGCTCATCGATCTGCTGCTCGAATTCGGCGCGGCCATGGATCGCGCCGATAACCACGGCATGCGAGCAATCGACATCGCCGCCAAGGAGGGCAACGAGCCGGTGTATCACCACCTCATCAAATGGGGCGCCGTGCCGCGTTTTGAGCTGGATCTTGCCGTGGCCAACC
>JBEAUN010000234.1:0-3022 GCA_041161415.1 Pseudomonadota bacterium
CATCAGCGCGTCAGACGTTGAAGGATTCGCCGCAACCGCATTCGTTTTTCACGTTGGGGTTGTTGAATTTGAAGCCTTCATTCAAGCCCTCGCGGGCAAAATCAAGCTCGGTGCCATCCAGATACGGCAGGCTTTTGGGGTCAACCACCACCGTCACGCCATTGGATTCAAAGCGCACATCTTCCGGCGCGAAGTCGTCGGCGTATTCAAGCTTATAAGCGAGCCCCGAGCAGCCGGTGGTTTTCACGCCCAGGCGTAAGCCCACGCCCTTGCCGCGCTTGGCGATAAAATTGCTGACATGCTTTGCGGCTGCCGGTGTCAGTGTGATGGCCATGATCTCAATCCTTCAACGATGGAGTGGAAGCTCAATCCAGATGCTTCTTGCGATAATCCGCCACCGCCGCCTTGATCGCGTCTTCGGCGAGAATCGAGCAGTGGATTTTCACCGGCGGCAGGGCGAGCTCTTCAGCGATTTCGGTGTTGCGGATATTCATCGCTTCATCAAGCGTCTTGCCCTTCACCCACTCGGTCACGAGGCTCGATGAGGCAATCGCCGAGCCGCAGCCGTAGGTCTTGAATTTCGCGTCTTCAATCACACCATTGGCGCCGACCTTGATTTGCAGCTTCATCACGTCGCCGCAGGCCGGGGCGCCCACCATGCCGGTGCCCACGCCGTCGTCTTCCTTGGTGAACGAGCCCACATTGCGGGGGTTTTCGTAGTGGTCGAGGACCTTTTCGCTGTATGCCATTTCTATGCTCCTTGATTCGCTTGATTCATCAATGCGCTGCCCACTGCACCGTGGACAGATCGACACCTTCTTGCACCATTTCCCACAGCGGCGAGAGCTCGCGCAGCTTGCCCACTTTGGCGCGTAGCAGTTTCACCGCGTAATCGATTTCTTCTTCGGTGGTGAAGCGCCCGATGGAGAAGCGGATCGAGCTATGGGCGAGCTCATCTTCACGGCCCAGCGCGCGCAGCACATAGGAGGGCTCCAGCGATGCGGAAGTGCACGCCGAGCCACTCGAGACCGCGATATCCTTGATCGCCATGATCAGCGACTCGCCTTCCACATAGGCAAAGCTGATGTTGAGGTTGTGCGGCACGCGGTGTTCCAGATCGCCATTCACATACACCGCCTCCATGCCGGCAAAGCCTTGCTGCAAGCGCTCGCGCAGTTTGAGGATGCGCGCATTTTCGGTCGCCATCTCCAGGCGCGCAAGGCGAAACGCCTCGCCCATGCCGACGATCTGGTGGGTCGCGAGTGTACCTGAACGAAGCCCGCGCTCGTGCCCGCCGCCATGCATCTGCGCTTCCAGGCGAATGCGCGGCTTGCGACGCACATAGAGCGCGCCGATGCCCTTGGGGCCGTAGGTCTTGTGCGCGCAGAACGACATCAAATCCACCTTGAGCGTTTCAAGGTTGATCTCCACCTTGCCGGTGGCTTGCGCGGCATCAACATGGAAAATGATGCCCTTCTCGCGGCAGATTTCACCGATCTCGGCGATCGGCTGAATCACGCCGATTTCGTTATTCACGAACATCACCGACACCAGCACCGTATCCGCGCGCAAGGCGGCTTTGAAGGCGGCCATGTCGATGAGGCCGTTTTCCTGCACATCGAGGTAAGTGACTTCAAAGCCCTGACGCTCAAGCTCGCGGCAGGTGTCCAACACCGCCTTGTGCTCGGTCTTCAGGGTGATGATGTGCTTGCCCTTGCTTTGATAAAAATGCGCCGCGCCCTTGATGGCGAGGTTATTGGATTCGGTCGCGCCGGAGGTCCAGATGATGTCTTTGGCATCGGCCCCCACCAGCGCGGCCACCTGTTCGCGGGCTTCTTCCACCGCGGATTCAGCGGCCCAGCCATAGGCATGCGAGCGGCTCGCCGGGTTGCCAAATTGCTCGGTGATGAAGGGAATCATCTTCTCGGCCACCCGCGGGTCGACCGGCGTGGTGGCGGAATAATCCAGATAAATCGGAAATTTCAACATGCTGCTCTCCTTGCATCCTGTTTTAATTCGCGGCTTTGCAAAGCCCGCGTAAATCGTTGATCACGCGTTCGAGCGCGCTCAAAAAACGGTCGATCTCATCATCGCGATTCGTGGCCGCAAGGCTCACACGCACCGCGCTGCGCGCTAAATCTTGCGAGACGCCCATCGCCAACAACGTGGCCGAGGGCGCGCCCTTGGCGCTGGAGCACGCTGAGCCGCTCGCCACCGCAAAGCCGGCGCGATCAAGCCTGCCCACCAAGGGATCGCCATCGATGCCGGGGGCGGCGAAATAGGTGGTGTTGCCAAGCCTTTTCACCTCGCGCCCGAAAATCGGCAAACCCAAAGCCAGCAGCCCCGCCTCAAGCCGCGCTTGCAAACGCGCGGTGTGGCTGGCGCGCTCACCGAGCGATGCCGCCGCGAGCGCCGCCGCCTGCCCGAAACCAACAATCGCCGCCACGTTTTCAGTGCCCGAGCGCAAACCCCGCTCCTGGCCACCGCCTGCAATCAAGGGCGCAAGCTCCAGCCGTTTGTCGATCACCAGCGCCCCGGCGCCTTGCGGGCCGCCGATCTTGTGCGAGGACACGGTCAGCGCATTCACGCCCGCGGCATTCTGCGAGCGAAAATCCATCGCGAGCTTGCCAAAGGCCTGAACTGCATCGCTATGAAACCATGCCCCAGCCTCGCGGGCCGCAGTGGCAAACGGGGCGATGTCATGCAACACCCCCGTCTCGTTATTGGCGAGCATCAACGAGATCATCGCGGGCCGGCCCTCGAGCAGCGCGGCATAGTCATCGGCGCGCACGTTTCCGTTGGCATCGACGGCAATTTCATGGAGCCGCCAGCCTGCACCACGCAGGGACCGCGCCGGCGCCATCACGCAAGGGTGCTCGGTAGCGCCCACGCCGATCAGCCCCGGCCGGCGGCAGGCCGCAGCGCCCTTGATAAAAAGGTTATTCGCTTCCGACCCGCCGCTGGTGAAGATCACCTCGGTGGGGTGAGCGCCAAGCGCACTGGCCACCTGCTCACGCGAGCG
>JBEAUN010000062.1:0-5818 GCA_041161415.1 Pseudomonadota bacterium
AATTGCACGCTGGTGATAAAAAACCTGCGCCATAAACTGCCGCGACTGTTGCTGGCACTCGACGCCGAGACCGTGCTCGCGAATCTGCTCGACAGACTGCGCGCACCAGGCGCAAAAGAGCGAACCCGCCCCGGAAGAACAGCCAAACGATCCAACAAAGTGAAAATCGCCGGATTCCACTTCGCTTACAAGGGGGCTTAACTTAATGGCATTGACCCTACGGGGCTCACCCGTCATTCCCGCGTAGGCGGGAATCCAGAATGCAACGACGCTGGATTCCCGCCTGCGCGGGAATGACGGGCACTACCTGGATTCCCGCCTGCGCGGGAATGACGGGCACTGCGGGGTCGAGGCGTGAGACAGCCTGCTGACAATCGTAGAGGGCGATTTTGTCGATGCCGTCGCTGGCGTTGGTGCGCCACAGACGGCCGGCTTGGTCGTAGTGGAAGTGGTCGGTGGTGGCAAAAGGCAAGATGTGACCCAATGCTGTTCGTTTAAGCCTTGTCCGTCATGATGGTTGCTTTACGACTAAGCATCGAACTTATGGGGGGGGGAGATACCTTAAACGAACAGCATTGACACTGGATCCCACAAACAAGGGGACATCTCTATTCTGGTTTGACATGGTGGGGCACGGCAAACCGGCGCAGGATGGGCATTACACGGGCTGCTCCCTGAAATGAAAGCGCCCCGTGAAGGGGCGCGCGGGGTTGCAGCAAGGGGTGGCGCGGTGGCGCATCACACCACGGCTTCTTCCTTCTCCTTGCGTGGCTTGACGAATTGCTCGCGGGAGACGCCCAGCCACATCACCAAGGGGGCGGCCACCAGCACCGAGGAATAAATGCCAAAGCAAATACCGATGGTGAGCGCAACTGAGAAATAATGCAGCACTTCGCCACCAAAAATCAGCATCGAGAGCACCATGATCTGGGTCGAGCCGTGGGTGATGATGGTGCGCGAGATGGTGCTGGTGATGGCGTGATTGAGCACTTCCGGGGTGGTGAGGCCGCGCTTTTTCTTGAAGGTTTCGCGCACACGGTCGAAGACCACCACCGATTCATTCACCGAATATCCCAGCACCGCCAGCACCGCGGCCAACACTGGCAGTGAAAACTCCCACTGAAAGGCAGCGAAGAAACCCAGGATGATGATGACGTCATGCAGGTTGGCGATGATCGCCGACAAGGCAAAGCGCCACTCGAAGCGCACCGCCAGATAGAGCATGATGCCCGCCACCACCAGCAGCAACGCTAAAGCACCGTCGCTTGCGAGCTCGCCGCCCACTTGCGGGCCGACGAACTCCACACGCTGCAACGCGGGCGAATTGGCAGAATCGGTGGTCAGCACCGCCATCACCTTCTCGCTCACCCGAGCGCTCTCCATGCCGCCTGCGGCCGGCAGGCGAATCAGCACATCACGCGCAGTGCCGAAGTTTTGCACCTGCACGTCTTTAAAGCCCTCACGGGCGAGTGCAGTGCGGATGCCATCGAGCTGCGGCGCCTCTTTGTAGGAGACTTCCATCAGCGTGCCGCCAGTGAATTCCACTGACAAATGCAGCCCCTTGGTGGCCAGGAAAAACACCGCCAACAAAAAGGTGAGCAACGAAATCACGTTGAACACCAAGGCGTGTTTCATGAAGGGGATATCTTTTTGAATGCGGAAAAATTCCATGTGTTCGCTCCCCTTTAGGCCTGGCTGTTAGCCGGCTTCCAGACCTGGCCGATCGAGACTTTTTCAAGCCGCTTCTTGCGGCCGTAAATGAGATTGACCAGTGCGCGGGACACCATCACCGAGCTGAAAATCGAGGTCAGAATGCCCAGGCAATGCACCACTGCAAAACCGCGCACCGGGCCGGAGCCGAAGATCAGCAGCGCGATGCCGGCGATGAGCGTGGTGATATTGGAATCCAGAATGGTGTCAAAGGCGCGCTCATAGCCCGCGGCAATCGAAGCCTGCGGTGAGGCGCCATTGCGTAGCTCTTCGCGGATGCGCTCGTTGATCAGCACATTGGCATCGATCGCCATGCCCAATGTGAGCGCAATGGCGGCGATGCCCGGCAGCGTGAGCGTGGCCTGCAGCAAGGACAACAGCGCCACCAGGAACAAGAGATTCGCCGCCAGCGCCAGCACCGAGATCACGCCGAAGAGCTGGTAATAGGCAATCATGAACACCGCGATCGCGATGAAACCCCACAAGGTGGATTTGAAACCGCGCTCGATGTTTTCAGCGCCGAGCGAGGGCCCGATGGTGCGTTCTTCGACAATCTCCATCGGTGCTGCCAAGGAGCCGGCGCGCAGCAAGAGCGCCACATCGTTGGCTTCCACGGTGGTCATGGCGCCGGAAATCTGCACCCGGCCACCGCCGATTTCGGTGCGAATCACGGGCGCGGTGACGACCTCACCGCGGCCTTTTTCCACCAGCAAAATCGCCATGCGCTTGCCGACGTTATCCCGCGTGAGATCACGGAAAATGCGCGAGCCGGCGGCGTCCAGTGTGAGGTGCACAGCTGGCTCATGCGTCTGCGAATCAAAGCCGGGCTGGGCGTCAGTCAGGCGCTCGCCGGTGAGCATCACCTGCTTTTTCACCAGCAACGGCCGACCGCCGCGCTCGACGTAATATTCGGTGCCGGAGGGCGGGTTGCCGCGCGCCGCCTCTTCCATCACGCCCGGGTTTTCACTGGCAGCGTCATCGACCATACGCAATTCCAGCGTCGCGGTGCGGCCTAGGAGATCTTTAGCTTTGGCGGTGTCTTGCACCCCGGGCAGCTGCACCACGATGCGATCGGCGCCTTGCTGCTGAATGATGGGCTCGGCCACGCCGAGCTCATTGATGCGGTTGTGCAAGGTGGTGATGTTTTGCTTGAGCGCGAATTCCTGGAGCCGCTTTTGCGCCATCGGGCTTAAGGTGCCGGCGAGCTTCCACTCGTCCCCCGCTTGGCTGTCGGTCAATTGCAGATCGGGCTGGCTGTCAGCAATCACGCCCTTGGCGCGGTTAAAGGTGTCAACATCACGAAAGCGTACGACCACCGCGTTGCCTTCGCGGCTGATGCCAGCGTGGCGAATGTTTTTGTCGCGCAGCAGGGTGCGCAGATCGCCGGCGGTGGCATCCATGCGTTTGGTGAGCGCGCCCTTCATGTCCACCTGGAGCAGAAAATGCACGCCGCCACGCAGATCAAGGCCCAGATACATGGGTGAGGCTCTCAGGCTGGAAAGCCAGGCGGGGGAAGCCGGCAAGAGATTGAGGGCAACGATGTAGCCAGGGTTATTAGCGGAAGGATTGAGTGCTTTTTCAATCGCATCGCGCGCTTTGAGCTGGGTGTCGGTGTCCTTGAATCGCGCCCGCACGCTGGTGGCATCCAGACTCAATGAGTCCGCTGGCAAGCTGGCGGATTTCAGCGCGGATTCGACGCTCGACAGCAAGGCGGCATCGACCTTGCCGCTAGATTTCGCCGCGGAGACCTGCACCGCGGGCACTTCGCCGTAAAAATTGGGCAAGGTGTAGAGCAAACCGAGAATCAGGGCGATCGCGACAGTCAGGTATTTCCAGATTGGGTAGCGATTCATGGGCGTGGGCTATGAAGAGCGCCTTGGGAGAGCCCCAAGGCGCGGGGGTGGGTCAAATGGTCTTGAGAGTGCCTTTGGGCAGCTGCGCGCCAACGGCCTGCTTTTGCACGGCGATGTCGACGTTCTCGGCCACTTCGAGCACCACGTAGGTGTCGCTCACTTTTTTCACAGTGCCGACCACGCCGCCTTGGGTGACGACCTCATCGCCTTTTTGCAGGGCTTCGATCATCAATTTTTGTTCTTTGGCACGCTTGATTTGCGGGCGAATCATCAAAAAATACAGCACACCAAACATCAGAAGCAGCGGCAACATGCCGGTGAAGGTGGCGGCGGGGTCAGCGGCGGCGCCTTGGGCGAAGGCATTGGAAATGAACACGTGATGCTCCGGTCAGATGAGTTGAGAAAATCCGGGCAGGAGTATATCAGCAGGGGGAAAATCTGGCGTGATGCTTAGGTTACGAAAACGCCGATTGCACTCATTCGCGCTTCGGTCAAGATCGCCAGCAACAGCGCTTACAGCTTCTCGCTAAGCCAATCTGGCTCACGGCTGTGTGTTCGCTGCGAAAGTAACATTCATGTTTTTAGGAACGGAAAAAAAATGGGCTGATTGGGAAAAGCGCATCCCCCGAATCTGACTCTCGGGCGGCTCCTGCACAAAAAACACCCCTCGTTGCTGCCCGCCCGACCCCTGCTCCATACGGAAAGACAAGACGCCGTCAGGTGGACCGGATGTGGTCCATAGCACCAGCACAACCTGTTCTGTATTGAAATTCACCCCGGCGACCAGGGCCTGTGCTTCTGCCTTTTTCAGCACCCTGCCCAAGTCCTTCAGTGTCTTGAAACTAAGCACTCCGGGCTTCCCGCCATTGCGATGAAAAAACGCCGGATCGGATGGCGTAAAGGGCAAAGTGCGTATCCCATGTGCTGCAGCCACCATGCCCAAAGACGGACCAGACGGCTTGTTTTGGGGCACGTTGTCTGCAGAAATCGACACGGAGTCAGGATATGAGGACACAGGTTGCGCGGCAGCGCTCTTCGAGGGGATCGACACCGGCGATTGCGCAAAAGCCCCGGGCAACCCAACCAGCCCTGATAACAATATGACAAACAAGTACGCAGGGACTTCGGGCGAAGAATTCATTTTGATTGACATAACAACACCCCTTTGGCAGAAACGGAACGGCCCCGGGCAGGCTAAACATTAACACCGCCCATGTGGCGCAGAAAAGGACATTGATGGCATAAGCGCGAGGTCGAGCTTACGCAGACCCACACTGCTCATTTCGCAGCCTACGATTGCAGCACCGCCCCCGCCAAGCACCCAACAAAAAGCGGGCTCCGGCATGATGCACGGAGCCCGCTTTTTGTTGCGGTCCTGTCTGAGGGAATCACGACCCTGCCCCGCTTTGCTGGCCAGGGAAGGCAGGCTTAACGCTTGACTGTCAGACCCTTTTGCGAAGCGTAATAAGCGGCCAGATCGGCTATGTCTTGTTTGGAAAGATTGGCTGCTTGCCCCGACATGATGGCGTTCTTGCGCTTGCCGTTTTTGTAGTGATTGAGCGCCACCACGAGGTAGTCTTCCGGCTGGCCCGCCAAGCGGGGAAAATCGGGGGCTTGGCTGTTGCCATCGGCGCCGTGGCAAGCGGCGCAGGCGGCCGATTTTTCCTTGCCCGCGGCAGCATTGCCGGCCATGGCTGGGGCGGCCATCAGAGCGCCGATGACGAGTGCGAGGGAAGCGATGATCGTTTTCATGTCAGGGGCTCCTTATTTCTTCTCGCCGTAGTAGGCCGCCAGATCAGCGATGTCCTGATCAGTGAGGCTCTCGGCAATGCCGCGCATGGTGGGGTGAGAACGCTCGCCGGATTTGTAGGCATTGAGCGCCTTGACGATATAGGCCGGGTGCTGGCCACCCAGCTTGGGCACGTGATACACCTCCGGGAAGGTGGTGCGGTAGCCAGCAATGCCGTGGCAGCCCATGCACATGGAAATTTTGTCCTTGGCAGCAGCCGCGGCATTGCCTTCAGCGGCCTGCACCTGGAGGGCTGCACCGGCCAGGGCAGCGAGTGCGATCAGCTTCATGTTGATCATCATGGTCTCGGGAGGGAAGAAGAAATTGGATTTCGGGGCGCTTTGGCGCCGCATGAAAAGTAAGCGGCGGATTTTAACCAAGTGATGGGGGCGCGTCAAAAATTGGGCTGTTTCTTCGCGGGGCTTATGTGGCAAAGATCGTCTTCGCGGGATGTGTGGGGTGGGTG
>JBEAUN010000079.1:0-3064 GCA_041161415.1 Pseudomonadota bacterium
GCATGAGGGCCTCAACACGTAATCAAAATAAAAAATACCGCTGCGTCATCGGCAAGGCGGTGGCCGGCTCGCAATCGAGCAATACGCCATCGGCATACACCTTGTAGTTTTCCGGGCTGACGGTGATGGTGGGGGTGGCATCGTTTTCGCGCATGTCGGCTTTTTTCACACCGCGGATGTTTTTCACCGGCGCGGTGACGCGCGCCAAGCCCAATTCATCGGGCAGCCCGGCACTGATCGCCGCTTGTGAAAGAAAGGTGATCGAGGTGGCGCGAATGCCACCCGGTGTGGCGCCAAATTGCGGCCGGAAATGCACCGGCTGCGGCGTGGGGATGGACGCATTCGGGTCGCCCATCGCCGCGCAGGCGATCATGCCGCCTTTCAAAATGGTGAAGGGCTTCACGCCAAACCAGGCCGGCTTCCAGATCACCAGATCGGCCCATTTGCCCACTTCGACCGAGCCCACTTCATGGGCGATGCCGTGGGTGATGGCCGGGTTGATGGTGTATTTCGCGATATAGCGTTTGATGCGCGCATTATCGTGGCTGGCTGGGTCGCCGGGCAGGGCGCCACGCTGGGTTTTCATTTTGTGCGCGGTCTGCCAAGTGCGCAGGATCACTTCCCCGACACGGCCCATAGCCTGGCTGTCCGAGCTGATCATCGAAAACGCCCCGATGTCATGCAGGATATCTTCCGCGGCGATGGTTTCCTTGCGAATGCGGCTTTCGGCAAAGGCGATATCTTCCGCGATCGAGGCATCCAGATGGTGGCAGACCATCAGCATATCCAGATGCTCATCGATGGTATTGACGGTGTAAGGCCGCGTGGGGTTGGTGGAGGAGGGCAGCACATTTTGCTCGCTCGCCACGCGGATGATGTCCGGGGCGTGGCCGCCGCCGGCGCCTTCGGTGTGATAGGTGTGGATGGTGCGGCCCTTGAACGCGGCAATGGTGGCTTCGACAAAGCCGGATTCATTTAACGTGTCGGTGTGAATCGCGACCTGGGTATCGGTTTCATCGGCCACGGTGAGGCAGCAATCGATCGCCGCGGGCGTGGTGCCCCAGTCTTCATGCAGCTTCAAGCCAATTGCGCCGGCGCGAATCTGCTCGCGCAAAGGCTCGGGCAGCGAGGCATTGCCCTTGCCCAGATAGCCGATGTTCATCGGATAGGCATCCGCTGATTGCAGCATCCGCGCCAGATGCCAGGGCCCGGGAGTGACGGTGGTGGCAAAAGTGCCGGTGGCAGGCCCGGTGCCGCCGCCGATCATGGTGGTGATGCCGCTCGATAAGGCCTCGTCTATCTGCTGCGGGCAGATGAAATGGATGTGGCTATCCACGCCGCCGGCGGTGACGATCATGCCTTCGCCGGCGATGATCTCGGTGCCCGGGCCGATGATGATGGTGACCGCGGGCTGGATATCCGGATTGCCGGCTTTGCCGATGCCGCTGATGCGGCCATTTTTGATGCCGATGTCGGCTTTGACGATGCCCCAGTAATCGATGATCAGCGCATTGGTGATCACGGTGTCAGCGCAATCGGCGCTCATGCGCTGCGATTGGCCCATGCCGTCGCGAATCACCTTGCCGCCGCCGAATTTGACCTCCTCGCCATAGACGGTGAAATCTTTTTCCACGCAGGCAAACAGCGCGGTGTCCGCCAACCGCACCCGGTCACCCGTGGTGGGGCCGAACATTTCGGCATACGCTTGTCGTGAGATTTTCATGTGTCCAGCCTTCCCATGACCTGTGCATTGAAGCCATAAACGATGCGATCGCCATCGAGCGCCACCAGTGTGACCTCGCGGCTTTGCCCGGGCTCGAAACGCACCGCGGTGCCGGCGGCGATATTCAGCCGGAAACCCCGCGCCGCCTCGCGATCAAAGGCGAGGAAAGCATTGGTTTCAGAAAAGTGGTAGTGCGAGCCCACCTGAATCGGCCGATCGCCGGTGTTGGTGACGATGAGTGTGCGCGTAGCGCGGCCGACATTGATGTCGATGTCGCCGGGCAGGGGGATGACTTCGCCAGGAATCATGTCAGCCGCGTGCCGTACGTTGTTTTAAGCGGCGCACTGCGAACACCGCGGCAAGGGCCAGCGCGCCCAAGGCAAGGTGATCCCATTCGGTGAGCGCATGGGTGAAGATGTCGAGCAGGGTATGCACATGGCCCGGGTGCGCGTGGGCGGACAGCGGCAGCAGCAGGGCGGAGGCGAAAAGCGAGCGCATGAGGTGTCTCCTTTTATTGAATCGGTTGATGAATGGTGACGAGCTTGGTGCCGTCGGGGAAGGTGGCTTCGACCTGGATATCGGGAATCATCTCGGGCACGCCCTCCATCACCGCTTCGCGCTTCAAGAGGGTTTTGCCAAAGTGCATGAGGTCGGCCACGCTGCGGCCCTCGCGGGCGCCTTCCATGATGGCGGCAGTGATGAGTGCGATCGATTCGGGCACATTGAGTTTGAGACCGCGCTGCATGCGCCGCTCAGCCAACAATGCAGCAGTGAAGATCAACAGCTTGTCTTTTTCGCGTGGGGTGAGGTCCATGTTTATCGTTCCAAAAAAATCAGGTGGCCCAGATGCGTGGCGGCTGGGCGATTGCATTGAGTGTCAGAGGGCGCAGCGCAAGCCAGGCCTGGCGTAGCGATTGTTGCAAGGCGAGTGGATCGCCCAGCGCACGCCCGACCAGCAGAGTGGGGTAAAGCCGTGTCCAGGCGATCTCTGGCGCGCCTTCGCGCAGCGCGGTGATTTCTTCATCCTGCCAGGGCGCCGCCTTGCCGCGCAGTGCCCAGGTGGTGGCAAGGCTGTGCTCGCCGCGCAGGCCGATGGGGGACGCAAACAGCGGGTCATCGCCTTCCAGCACCAGCCGCTCTTCCCACACCGGGGTGTGGTCGATGGCCAGTGCGATGTGCTGACAAAAACGACCATGCGTAAAACGCTCGCCGCTGCCGCGACGGCCAAAGATAAGCGTTTCCCAGCCGATCATGGCGGCATCCGCGGCGGCTTGAATGTGCAGCGAGGCGTGAGCCTGCGCATGATTGAAGACGATGGTTTCCTGCGGCAGCCATTCAAGC
>JBEAUN010000099.1:0-4363 GCA_041161415.1 Pseudomonadota bacterium
GACCATCGATCATGTTTTCGATGCGATGGAACAGATACATGATCGTCGGCGTGCGGGTGGTGTCGTTTTCCAGAAATTCGGTAACGTCAAAACCGACAATCGGGCACTGATCGAGATCGAGTGTGTCTTCCGCGTTGTCGAACAGCCAGCCAAGTGCCCCGCCCCGGCACCACTTCGCAAGTCGTACATGCAGCCCGTTGTCATCGCTGGGGTCGAAGAACTCCAGCACCGAGCTCAAGCGACGCTTAGCCTGTGAGGCCCCCATGACGCCCCGGATCGCGTCGCTGATCTCGCGCTCCTGACGCGGGGTCAGCGGCAGGGTGTCATGCTTGACCAGTTGCTTGAGCAGCGACTCAAGGAAGGTCAGATTGTTGGGGGTGGGTGCCATTTGGAAGGGGTTAAAACCCGAGGGGACGCCATTCTTCAGCGGGTAGTAGCGGCCTCCCATGGCCCGCACCGCGACCGAGGCGCCCAAGTCCTTGTCGAACAGCACGCAGGACAGTTGCTTGCCTTGATCGGGCTGGTGGAATTTCTGCGTCTGCGCCAGCAAGAAGGTTTCCAGCACGGTTTTGCCCGTGCCGGATTTGCCAATCACCACCGTGTTGGCGAGATCCTTGTGATCCGGGTCGAGACGCGCTGCCCGCTTGGCATCCGCGCCCTCCTCGCCCTTGTGAAAATTGAAGTAGAACGGGGCGCCGGATGTGGTCTTGAACATCGTGACGGCGTCGCCCCACTGGTTGCCCCGGAGGCGGCCGATCGGGTAGTTGTGAAAACTGCTGAAGCCGGCAAAGTTGCGGCTGGTGATGTCGCCCACGCGCACGCGGTATTTGAAATTCCCCGGCAACATCGCCCAGTAGGCACCCGCGATGCCGGCTTCTTCCCGTGCCCATTTCATGCCGCCATCCGATAGCACGGCGCCGGCTTCGTTGATGTGGTCGTTGAGTTGCTTGCTGTCGTCACTCCGGATCATCAGCGCCAGACTGTGCGCGCCCATCACGAAATGATTGGAGATGAGGCCATCGAGGGCGCTGTCGATGTCATCGACCTGGCTGATGGCGACATCCCCTGCGTTGATCATCCTCGCTTGCTGGCGCTTCATGCGCCCGACCGCGACTGGTTTCGACAGGAAGGTGAAGGACTGCGACAGCACGAACTCAAATGGCAGGCCGAGCAGGTCATTGAGGATGCCGGGACAGGTCAACGAGGGGTATTCCTGAACGGTGACGATGCCGGCGTACTGGATGCGAGTTGGCCCCTTGAGGGACATCAGGCCGCCCTTGCCAAAGAAGGGGCGCGAGGTGGCCAGTACCGAGCGGATTTCTGCGCGTGGCAGAGGAAAACGCCGCCATTCGCCATCGACCAGGAAGGCGAGAAATTCCAGCACCTCAGAGAACATCGCGTGATTGTGCTCGTAGCAACCGAGCAGTTCGGGGTCATAGCGATCAAGCGCGGCGATTGCCGAACCCGTAAGGTCTTCGAGGGCTTCCAGTTCTTCCTGCTGGCGTCGTTGCGCTTCGCCTGGTGGGTCGTTGCGGAACAGGTTCATCAGCCGGGCGGCTTGCATCGGCTGCGGGCGATAGACCAGCGTCAGGTAGAGCGCATTGACCAGCATGCGCTCACCTGCCATATGACGGCGGTATTTTTCGTTGAGGGTGTGGCAGAAGCCGGCCGGGAATTGACCGCCTGGGTATTCGCCATATTCTCGGCGCACGACATGCGACCACACAGCCACGTTGGGCGAAGCGATGTTTCGCATAAACCCATTGAGCTGTTCGTGCCAGACATTGATGTCTTCGGCATCAGCGCTTTCATGTGCCGCGCCTTGCAGGCGCAGCACCTGGATGTAGTCGCCGTTGGCCAGTTTGACGGCGTGACGGGTGACATGGCTGGAATACGGAATGAAGGCGGCAGTGGCCTCCTCCTGTTTCAGCACGTTGGCGTATTTGATTGCGGCGCCCAATTTATGGCCTTGTGGTGGGGGTGGGTTTCCAGTCGCGTGCCTGCGCTTGGGCGGCAGCGCGTTGTGCCGGGGTGAGTTTCTGTTCCAGGGATGCCAGAACCACATCTGAAACATGCCCATAGTAAATGCCATTTGCTCTCGCCAAGAGAGTCCAGAAATAGGCTTCTTGATAGTTGCCGAGGTCGTTCAGCAAGCTGCCGAGTGAGCTTTGGGCATACTTGTCGCCTTGGCCTGCGGCTTTGCGGTACCAGAAATAGGCTTCCTGATCGTTCTTGGGAACGCCCCATCCTTCGCGGTACATAAGCCCGAGTGAGCTTTGGCCAGAGGCGTACCCCTGATCTGCGGCTTTGCGGTACCAGAAAAGGGCCTTTTTGTAGTCCTGTGGCACCCCCCAGCCCGCCCGGTGCATGAGGCCGACTGAATCCTGAGCCGGGGCGTACCCCTGATCAGCGGCTTTGAGATTCCATTGGTAGGCCTTCTGGTAATCCTTCTCGATACCGTAGTCCTTGTCGCCGTTCGTGTAACTCAGGCCTAAGGAGTGTTGGGCTGGCGCAGAGCCATTTTCGGCGGCCTTGCGATTCCAGAAGAAATATTTCTTGGAGTCTTTTGGAACGCCGTACCCGGCCAGATAAAAAATGCCCAGAAGTCCTTGAGCCTCTGCTTTTCCTTGCTGTGCCGCCAATTGGATGCGTGACACTCCGGCTAAATCGGGGGCGTCTTTATCGACGAGCAAATCGACCAGTTTGTCGGTGTCGCCCTGCTTGTATGCGGCCACGGCGTCCTCGACGGGCCCCGACGCCGCGCTGGCGGACCATCCGATCAGTAACAGCAGTATCCATTTAGTTGTTCGCATCGATCTTCTACTGTGCATGCTCAATCCACCCACTTGCGGGTCGGTCGGTGCGCAATCACTAGCACGTTGGCGTATTTGATTGCGGTGCCCAATTTAAGGCCTTGTGGTGGGGGTGGGTTTCCAGTCGCGTGCCTGCGCTTGGGCGGCAGCGCGTTGCTCTGGAGTGAGTTTTCTCTCCAGATCTTCCAGGGTTTGACGATTCATTTTTTGAAGCCAGTCGAGTCCTATCGAAGACATCTGAGCATTCGATAGAAGTTTCCAGAAATAGGCTTCCTGATAGTTCCCTAGATCACGTAGCAGTAGGCTTAGAAATTCTGATGCTGCCATGTACCCCTGATCGGCCGCTTTGCGGTACCAGAAATAAGCTTCCTGATCGTTCTTGGGGATCCCGTGACCTTCTTTGTACATGGTACCTAGGTCGATTTGGGACGGTGCGTGGCCCTGATCTGCCGCTTTGCGATACCAGAATACGGCTTCCCGGTCATTCTTAGGAACCCCGCGACCTTCTTTGTACATTTCGCCCAACGAGGCCTGAGCCGATGCGTAGCCCTGATCCGCGGCTTTGCGGTACCAGAAGACAGCCGCCCCGTCATTCTTGGGAACCCCGTCACCTCTTTTGTACATGCCACCCAACGAGTCCTGAGCTGGCGCGTATCCCTGATCTGCGGCTTTGCGGTACCAGTAATAGGCCTTCTGGTAGTCCTTGGCGATACCGTCGTCCTTGTCGCCGCGCTGATAACCCGAGCCTAAGGAGACTTGGGCAGGCGCACTGCCATTTTCGGCGGCCTTGCGCATCCAAGAGAAATATTTCTTGCGGTCTTCGGGAACGCCGTACCCGGTTAAATAAAAAATGCCCAGTAGTCCTTGAGCCTCCGCCTTCCCTTGCTGCGCCGCCGATTGAATGCGTGACACCCCGGCGAAATCAGGGGTGTCTTTATCGACGAGCAACTCGACTAGTTTTTCGGTGTCGCCCTGCTTGTATGCGGCCAAGGCGTCCTCGATGGGCCCCGACACCGCGTTGGCCGACCATCCGATCAGTAACAACAAAACCCATTTAATGGTGTGCATAGGCCTGCCCCTGTTCATGCTCAATCCACCCACTTGCGGGTGGGCAGGGGTGAGAAACTGGCGGCACCCCAGAACCGGGTGTTGCGGCAGCGTCCGCTAGTCCGCGTCCATACAAGTAGCGAATGGAAGACGCCGGGATCGTGGGCGCTGACGAGATAGAGGATCGCGTGGATGGGGGCCGCGATCAGCAGATACAGCGGGTTGCCCACGGCCAGAAACACCAGCGTGGTAATCATGATTTCGACCACGAAAGCGGCGTAGGGGATGCCCGCGATGGTTGCTGGCCGAGTGAGGCCGACGAACAAGGGGTCAGTGCAGATCTGCTGAGGTTTTTTGTCCATCGTCTGCTCAGCGTGAGGCACCCGCGATGACGAAATCGACAATACTGGCTGAACCGAAAATCAGCACGATGCCAACCACGATCTTGATGGCCCATTCCCATGACAGTTTGCCCACCATGGCCGCAATGCCGCAGGCGATCA
>JBEAUN010000101.1:0-7155 GCA_041161415.1 Pseudomonadota bacterium
CTTTGCTTGAGTTGCTGTCGGTAAAACGCAGCGGCTTGGGCGAGCGTGTCGGTGAGCGGCGCGGTGTCGATGCGGGGGGTGGTGGGCGTATCGCGTTCCTTGGGGACTTCAAGGCCGATACTTCGGGCGAGTTCTTCGACGGCTTCGAGGAAGCCCATGCCTTGGTGTTCCATCAGAAAGCCAATCGCGCTGCCATGCGCGCCGCAGCCAAAGCAGTGGTAGAACTGCTTGGTGGGGCTCACCGTGAAGGACGGCGATTTTTCCGAGTGAAAAGGGCAGCACGCGGTGAGGTTGGCACCGGCTTTTTTGAGGGGGACGTAACGCTCGACCAGATCGACGATATCGATGCGGTTGAGGAGCTCCTGGATGAATGACTGGGGTATCACGCTTGTGTCGTCGTGGATCAGCTTGCTGACAGTTGTAGCAGAAAATCTGGTGCGTGTTGCGGGAAATGTGGGGGCGCCCGGCGATGGCTTGAGCGGGGTGCTTCTCGCATTGGGGCTGAGGGCTTTGGGGTGAGGGAAGAACACCCCCGACACGCCCGTACGGCCGGTGTCGGGGGATTGGGGCTGTGCGTTTTTAAGTGCGGTGGCGTGCAGGCACGGGGCTAGTGTTGCCTTCGCTGCTCAAGCCCCGGCCAGCGCGGCTTTGACTTGCGCGGAAACGGCGGTCATGTCAGCGCGGCCGGCGAGTTTGGCTTTGACTTCGGCCATCACCTTGCCCATGGCTTGGGGGCCTTGCGCGCCGCTGGCTTCGATCGCGGCCTTGATCACGGCGGCGATTTCATCAGGGCTGGCAGCCTGGGGCATGTAGCCGGT
Source organism: Pseudomonadota bacterium (assembly GCA_041161415.1). Classification (GTDB taxonomy): domain Bacteria; phylum Pseudomonadota; class Gammaproteobacteria; order Burkholderiales; family Rhodocyclaceae; genus JBEAUN01. The sequence goes on from JBEAUN010000101.1 coordinate 819, forward strand.
GAGCACCTCGATTTCCTGCTTTTCGGCGTCGGCCAGGTCTTGGCGTTTGGCGGCTTCGTATTGGCTGATCGAGTCGCGGCGCTGTTTGATCATTTTGTCGATCACGCCGATCACCGCGCTATCATCGAGCTCGATACGCTCGTCGACTTCGCGTTGTTTGATTGCAGCCATGAGCAGCCGAATGGTCGCAAGTTTGGCGGTGTCGCGATTGCGCATCGCGGATTTCATGTCTTCGTTGATTTGGGTTTTGAGTGACATGGGGCGAGATTGTAAGCTTGATTGCAGAAAAACAAACGGCCTGCGTCACAGTGTGAGGCAGGCACGTCTTACGGTTAGCTCGCTATTAAGCGAGCCCGGGAATCAATAAAGCTTGGGCGGCAGGGTTTGGCTGCGCAGGCGCTTGTGGTGGCGCTTGACGGCTGCGGCGTGCTTGCGCTTGCGCTCAGCGGTGGGCTTTTCGTAAAACTCACGGGCGCGAAGCTCGGTCAACAGGCCGGCTTTTTCGATGGTGCGCTTGAAGCGACGGATGGCCACTTCGAAGGGTTCATTTTCTTTGAGGCGAACGCTGGGCATTGCGGCTTTTCCTGAGGTGGAAATCGAAAGGGGCGGAGTCTACCTGATTTTTTTCGGAAATCAAACAAGCTTTTTATCCCGCCCCGCATCTTGCCCCGCTGGTGCCGGTAGAATAGGCAGCTTTTGAGCCGGGGGTGTGCGCGTGCTGGTGCTGGGAATTGAGACATCTTGCGACGAGACCGGGGTGGCCTTGTATGACACCGAGCGGGGGCTCCTGGGGCATGTGCTCCATTCGCAGGTGGCGCTGCATGCGGAATATGGCGGGGTGGTGCCGGAATTGGCCTCTCGCGATCATATTCGTCGGCTGTTGCCCTTGATCGAGGAATTGATGGGGCGGGCCGGGTGCGCCTTATCTGATCTGGATGCGATCGCTTACACCGCGGGGCCGGGGCTCTCTGGCGCGTTGCTGGTGGGGGCGAGCGTGGCCGAGTCGCTGGCGATGGGGCTTGAGATTCTTGCGGTGCCGGTGCATCACCTCGAGGGGCATCTGCTCTCGCCGCTTTTGTCAGCACGCCCGCCGGTGTTTCCTTTTGTGGCTTTGCTGGTGTCGGGCGGGCACACGCAGTTGATGTCGGTGCGCGGTGTGGGGGACTACACGCTGCTGGGCGAGACGGTGGATGATGCGGCCGGCGAGGCTTTTGATAAAACTGCCAAGCTCTTGGGGCTGGGGTATCCGGGCGGGTCGATTCTGGCTGCGCTAGCCGAGCGCGGGCAGGCGGGGCGCTTTGCATTGCCTCGGCCGATGTTGCATTCCGGGGATTTCAATTTCAGCTTCAGCGGGCTTAAAACGGCGGTGCTGACAGCGGTGTCCTCGCCCGGTTTCGGGCCGGCGGACCATGCCGATCTGGCTGCGGATTTTGAATGCGCGGCGGTGGATGTGCTGGTGGCTAAATCGCTTGCGGCGCTATCGCACACGGGCTTGCATCAGCTGGTGGTGGCCGGTGGCGTGGGGGCCAATAAACGCCTTCGGCATGAATTAAACACGCGCTGTGCGAAGAAGCGCTATGAGGTGTTTTATCCGGAATTCGAGTTTTGCACCGACAACGGGGCGATGATCGCCTTCGCCGGCGCTGCGCGGCTTTTGGAAGGCAAGGCGCACAGCACGAGCGGGCGATTTGCGGTGCGGCCGCGCTGGGATTTGCAGCAGATTGAGACGGCAAATTAGGGCGGCACAGTGGGACGCTGTCGCCGATGAAGTCGGCGGGGGTCAGGCGCCTTTTTTGCCGATGCGTGATTCAGTGCCTGCGATCAAGCGGCGGATGTTCTCACGGTGGCGCCAGATGATGAGCGTGCTCATGAGCGTGATGCAGGCAAGACGGGTATCTGCGCCCAATAGCCACAGCGCGGTCAGTGGCGCGGATATCGCCGCGCTGATCGCCGCGAGCGACGAGTAGCGGAACAGCTTGGCCATGCCGGCCCAGACGACAAACACCCCGGCCCCCAGCAGGGGACTGATCGCCATCAGCACCCCCGCGGCGGTGGCCACGCCCTTGCCGCCTTTGCCGCGGAGAAAAATCGGAAAGAGATGACCGATGAAAGCAGCCAGCCCGGCGATGGCGGGGGCGGCGGGGTGTGCGGGGTAGAGCGCTTGAGCGATTAACACGGCGGCGCTGCCTTTCAGGGCGTCGCCCAACAAGGTGAGTAGAGCAGCGAGTTTATGGCCGCTGCGCAGCACATTGGTGGCCCCGGGGTTGTGGGAGCCGTAGCTACGGGGGTCAGCGATACCGAACAGGCGGCTCACGATGATGGCAAAGGGCACCGAGCCCATGAGGTAGCCCAGCACCGCGACAGAAATCAAGCTTGGCATCGTGTTTTGGGATTGGCCTAGAATGCGGTCGATTTTACTTCGTCTGGTTTTGAGATCATGGATTTTATTTTCATCGAAGATTTGCGCGTCGATGCGCAGGTGGGGATTTACGAGCGCGAGAAGGCAGCGCCCCAGAGCTTGCAGATCGATCTCACCTTTGGTGTGCCCGATGCCGCCGCGCAGAAGGATGATATTGCCGACACCATTGATTACGCCGTGGTGATCGCGCGCATTCGCGCTGAGCTTGCCGAGAAAAGATTCAATCTGCTGGAAACCCTGGGCGAGCATATCGTGGCCTTGATGTTCGATGAATTCGGTGCGCCTTGGGTGAAGATTTCGATTGCCAAGGCAGGCATCATGAAAGGCGTGAAGCGGGTGGGCGTGTTCATCGAGCGCGGCCGCTAAACGCCCGGATTTTTTTCAGGCAGGAGATTTTGCCTTGCCTGCGTGCGCCACATCCTGACAATGCACTGACCGGGGTCTGTGTTTTGGGGAGGCAGTGATGGCGCAAGAGGCAGCAGCAGGGCGGGCGTGCATTCTGATTGTTGATGACACGCCGACGAATATCGAAACACTGGTGGCGGTGCTCGAAGGCGAGTATGAGTTGGCAGTGGCCAATTCCGGGGCGCAGGCTTTGTTGCTGTTGTCGCGCGGCTTGAAAGCGGATTTGATTCTGCTGGATGTGATGATGCCGCAGATGGATGGCTTTGACACATGCCAAGCCTTGAAGCAGAACGCCGCCACCCAAAATATCCCGGTCATTTTTATCACCGCACGCGCTGATCTTGAGAGCGAGGCCAAGGGGCTCGCCGCCGGTGCGGTGGATTTCATTCACAAGCCGTTTGGCAAGGAGGTGGTCAGAGCGCGGGTGGCGCTGCATCTGGCGCTTCGCGCGCAGCAGCGATCGCTTGCTGATCTGAATGTGCAGCTCACCCGCACGCTGGCGGATGTGGAGCAGGCCAATCTGCTGTTGAAGCATTTGGCGGATCATGATGCGCTCACCCAGTTGCCGAATCGTATGTTGTTTTTCGATCGCGTGGAAAAGGGTCTGGCGGCGTGTCAGCGGCGCCGCACGCAGTTGGCGTTTTTATTTGTCGACCTGGATGACTTCAAGGCGATTAACGATAAATTCGGCCATTCGGTGGGCGATGAGGTGCTGGTGCAAACCGCCAAGCGGCTCAATCGTTCGGTGCGTGCCGCTGATAGCGTGGGGCGGATCGGCGGGGATGAATTCGTGGTGCTGCTGCAGGATGTGCAGGGGCCGGCGCAGGCGATACATGTGGCGGAGAAAATTCGTGCGGCAGTGTGTGAGCCACTGCGTGTGGCGGGGCACCGGGTTGAGGTGGCGGCGTCGATCGGCATCGCGATCGCACCGGAACATGGGCGCACGCCCATAGAGCTTGCCCGCCATGCGGATGAAGCGATGTATGCCGGCAAGGCAGCCGGGCGCAATCGGGTGTGTTTATTTGATGCGCCCACGGTGCAAGGTGTGGCACGGCTGTTGGCGAGCCATTGAGTCGCGTGATGCGCGCCTGGCGCGAGGGCAGGTTTGTTTTTTTGCTGAAGCGGCCGGGGCTCGCGCATCTTTCAATTGCAGTGCTGATCAGCGCGGCGCTGATGGGCCTGGCCGCTTACAGCATCTTGATCGAGCGACAGCGCTATGACGAACGCGCGCAGATCACTGCGCGTAACACCGCGAGTCTCTTGGAGAGCAGCATTGGCGAGGCGCTTGAGAAAAGCGACCTGGGCTTGATGATGGCGGCAGCGTATTTCGAAGACCAATCGGCAAAAGGCTCGCTGGATGGGGCAAGTTTTGAAGTGCTGCTTGCGCGCATTGCCTCGCTTCAGCCTGAGCTTGAGAATCTCCGCATGATCGATGCGCAAGGCTTTGCGCGCTATGGCCAGGGCATTCCGAAAGATAAGCCGGTGAGCTTTGCCGACCGGGCGTATTTTCAGTTTGCCCGAGATCATCCCGAGGCAGGGTTGGTGGTGTCGCGGCCGACCCTGGGGCGTATCACCGGCAAGTGGTCGATTGCATTGTCACGCAGGGTCAATGGCCCGGATGGCCGTTTTGCGGGCATCGTGAGCGCCATCTGGAGCACGCGCTCGTTTGCGAAATTCATGCAGGGTCTCGAATTGGGCGCAAAGGGGCAGGCGAGTTTGCGTTATGCGGATTCTTCTTTGATGTATCGCTTTCCCGAGCCTGCGAATCTCGATCAGTTGATGGGCGGTGAGCGGGGCTCCCCGCTTTTTCGCGAGAGCGTCGAGCGCGGCGTATCGCAGGCTGATTTTGTTGGCCGGGACGAAGAGGGTGTTGAACGAATTGGCACATGGCAGCGGGTGCGCGGCTTTCCGCTTGTGGTGGTGGTGGGGGTGGCAAGGCAGGACTATCTGCCGGAATGGAGGCGCAGCAGTGGCGCGCTGGCGTTGATTTCACTCACGGTGGTGATATTGATCGCCTTGGCTTCGCGAAGGCTTTACAGGGCCTCAGCGCGTCTGGCGGAATCGGAGGCGCGCTGGCATTTTGCGCTGGAGGGTAGTGATCAGGGGGTGTGGGATTGGGACATCGTGGCGGGAAAGTCCTATTTCTCGCCACGCTACAAAAAGATGCTCGGTTATGAAGAGCATGAGATGGGGGAGGCTGATACGGAGTGGAGTAGCCGCGTGCATCCGGATGATTTTCCCACCGTACGGGAAAAAATCGCGCAGCATTTTGCGGCGCGCACCGCCTTTTGCCCGGCTGATTTTCGTATGCGTCATAAGGATGGCCGCTATATCTGGATTGCCTCACGCGGCATGTTGATCGAGCGCACCTCGGACGGGCGGCCCCGGCGCATGATTGGCACGATCACCGACATCACCGAGCGGCGCGATATGGAGGATGAGCTCCATGCTTTGAATCTTCATCTGGAGGCCCGGGTGGCGGAGCGCACCGCGGCGCTTGATCGTGCCCTGCTGCGTTTGCAGCTTGCGACTGGGGCGGGTGCGCTGGGGATCTGGGTGTGGGATTTTGCAAGCGACACGCTCGATTGGGATGAGCGGATTCGAGCATGGTATGAGGTGCCGCAGCAGGGCGATGCGCCTGCCTTGTTATATGACATCTGGCTTGGCCGATTGCATCCGGAAGATCGACCGAGGGTGGAGGGGGCGGCTGAGCGCGCGCGGCAAACGGGTCAGCCCTTCAATGAAGTGTTTCGCATTGTGCTGCCGGGTGATCGGGTGCGTTACATTCATTCGGCAGGGGTGATGGAGCGGGATGAAAAGGGCGGCCCGCGTGGCATGGTGGGGGTTAATCAGGATGTCACTCAGCAATACACGCTGGAGGCCTCACTCATTGCCGCCAAGGAGGCGGCCGAGGCGGCCAATCTCACCGAGAGCCGCTTTCTGGCCAACATGAGCCATGAGATTCGCACTCCGCTGAATGCGATGATTGGCCTGGCTTCGGTGATGCAGGAAACCGCCTTGTCAGATAGTCAGCTTGAAAAATTGAGAAAGATTCAGCTGGCCGGGCAGAGCTTGCTGGGCTTGCTCAATGACATCCTGGACCACTCGAAAATCGAGGCGGGGTTGATGGAGATCGAGGTGGCGCCGCTGGATCTTGGGCAGCTCGTTGAGCGTTGTGGCAGTTTGTTTTCCCAGCAGGCGGAAGCGAAATCCTTGCGGCTTGAATGGGCGATTTCGCCGGATGTGCCCACGGTGCTGTCGGGTGATGCGCTTCGTTTGCAGCAGGTGATCAATAACCTGTTGGGCAATGCCATCAAATTCACCGAGCGCGGCGGTGTGACGCTCGCGGTGACATGCATGGAAAAAACATCATCTGCGGCCTTGATCAAAATCACGGTAAGCGACACCGGGGTGGGGCTGGATGCGGATCAGATGAAACGGCTATTCCTGCCCTTTTCTCAGGCGGACCCTTCGATCACCCGCAGATATGGCGGCTCTGGATTGGGGTTGAGC